>NZ_JAAVXH010000086.1:0-63103 GCF_012273755.1 Dickeya sp. CFBP 2040 | reverse complement strand
CAACGTATTGATATAACTTCAATATCAATAATTTTATATTAAGCATTTGATTAATAATGTCTTATATATAATATTTTTATCTATAGATACCATTGTTAATTATCTTTCTATTTTTATACACAGAATTATCCACAGGTTTTTTGCGGAGCATTGTGCAAAAAGCGTAATGTGCGAACGTTAATATTCGTCTCTGACTGCCAGCTATGGCATCCTTTACATCATGGCAGAAAACAACGATCACGAAATATCATGGTTCAAATAGCAGAAAACCCCCTCATTCTGGTTGACGGTTCATCTTACCTGTATCGCGCCTATCATGCTTTTCCCCCACTGACGAATGGTGCCGGTGAACCGACCGGGGCGATGTATGGCGTTCTCAATATGCTGCGCAGTTTGTTGCAGCAATATCATCCTAGTCATGTTGCGGTGGTGTTTGACGCGAAGGGTAAGACGTTTCGTGATGATTTGTTTGAGAATTACAAATCTCACCGTCCACCCATGCCGGATGATTTACGCGCCCAGATTGAACCGCTGCACCGCATGGTAAAAGCGATGGGATTACCGCTACTCTGCGTTTCCGGCGTAGAGGCAGATGATGTGATTGGGACGCTGGCGCAACAGGCGGAGCGGGCGGGTAAACCTGTTTTGATCAGCACCGGTGATAAAGACATGGCGCAACTGGTGACGCCAAACATCACCCTGATCAACACGATGAACAACACCATTCTGGGTCCGGATGAGGTCTGCGCCAAATATGGTATTCCGCCGTCATTGATCATTGATTTTCTGGCGCTGATGGGGGATTCCTCCGACAACATTCCCGGCGTGCCAGGTGTGGGTGAAAAAACCGCACAGGCGTTACTGCAAGGGCTGGGAGGGTTGAATACGCTTTACGCTAATCTGGATAAGATTGCGACCTTGACCTTTCGTGGCGCCAAAACCATGGCGGCCAAGCTGGAGCAGAGTAAAGAGGTGGCTTATCTCTCCTACCAACTGGCCACTATCAAGACGGATGTTGAACTGGAACTGGATTGCGATCAGCTAACAGTAAATGAGCCGGATGTAACGGAACTGCGAGAGTTATTTGCTCGTTATGAATTCAAACGCTGGTTAGCAGATGTGGAAGATGGCAAATGGTTGCAGAGCGGCAAAAAGAGTCCGGCGGCGGTGCCATTTGTTAAAACAGAAGTTGAAGATACGCCTAAAGATGCGTCCAGTGTATTGCCCCAGGACGGTTACGTTACCATTTTGGATGAGTCAACACTGCAGGACTGGATTGCCAGAATCAACACCGCTGCTCTGTTCTCATTTGATACCGAAACTGACGGTCTTGACACCCTGACGGCTAATTTGGTTGGCATCTCTCTGGCGATCAAACCGGGTGAAGCCGCTTATCTGCCATTAGCTCATATTACGCCAAGGTGGTATTCCAGTAATATTTACTGCAGCACGGTATCGCCTGCAACAAAAACGCCTATGCAGTTAGAGCGTGATCGGGTGCTGGCGCTGCTGAAACCGCTGCTGGAAGATGAACGCATTCGTAAGATTGGGCAAAACCTGAAATTCGATAAGGGCGTGATGGCTCGCTATGGTATCGACCTGCGCGGTATTGCCTTTGATACCATGCTGGAATCTTATGTTCTCGACAGTGTGGCTGGTCGCCATGATATGGACAGCTTGTCGGAGCGCTATCTGCAGCACAAGACTATCACTTTTGAAGATATTGCCGGTAAAGGCAAAAAGCAGCTAACGTTCGATCAGATTCCGCTGGCGCAGGCGTCTGTCTATGCAGCTGAAGATGCTGATGTGACGCTGCGTTTGCATGAAACGTTATGGGCGAAGCTGGAGTCACATCAGGAACTGCGTAATGTGTTGCTGAATATTGATATGCCGCTGGTGCCGGTGCTGTCGCGCATGGAACGCACTGGGGTGCTGATTGACACTACGATTCTGGCAGATCATTCGCAGGAACTGACGCAACGTCTGGCTGAGCTGGAAGTTCAGGCACATGAACTGGCGGGGGATGTTTTCAATTTGTCTTCTCCTAAACAATTAGGAACCATTCTGTACGAAAAACTGCAGTTGCCGGTCATCAAAAAAACCCCGAAGGGCGCTCCTTCCACTAATGAAGAAGTGCTGGCAGAGCTGGCTCTGGATTATCCGTTGCCGAAGTTGATTTTGGAGCATCGTAGTCTGGCGAAACTGAAATCGACTTACACTGATAAACTGCCGCAGATGATCAATCCGCTGACTAAACGGGTGCATACCTCCTATCATCAGGCGGTAACGGCAACCGGGCGCCTTTCCTCCAGCGATCCTAATCTGCAGAATATTCCGGTGCGTAATGAAGAAGGGCGACGTATCCGTCAGGCATTCATTGCACCAGAAGGATACTGCATTCTGGCGGCAGACTACTCGCAGATCGAATTACGTATCATGGCGCATCTGTCGCGGGATGCCGGATTGCTAAAAGCGTTCTCCGATGGTCTGGATATTCATCGCGCTACGGCCTCGGAAGTATTCGGTTTGCCGCTCGATAGGGTCACCACTGAACAGCGCCGCAGTGCCAAAGCCATCAACTTTGGTTTGATTTACGGTATGAGTGCGTTTGGTTTGTCCCGCCAGTTGGCTATTCCGCGTAGTGAAGCCCAAAAATACATGAATCTCTATTTTGAACGCTACCCTGGTGTGCAGGAATATATGGAGCGCACTCGTCAGCAGGCGGCAGATCAAGGATATGTCTCTACTCTGGATGGTCGGCGTCTGTATCTGCCGGATATTCATTCTCGTAACGCCATGAGCCGCAAGGCTGCGGAACGGGCAGCCATCAATGCTCCGATGCAGGGGACGGCGGCGGATATCATTAAAAAAGCGATGATTGCTGTTGATGTCTGGTTGCAACAGGAAAAGCCATTGGTGACGATGCTGATGCAAGTGCACGATGAACTGGTGTTTGAAGTGCATCACTCTGTACTGGACGATGCCAGTGCGAAGATTCGTAGTTTGATGGAAAACTGTATGCAGTTAAACGTACCGTTGCAGGTGGATATTGGCACTGGCAGTAACTGGGATCAGGCCCATTAATCTATCTGGGAATTAGCGAAAGAGGTTGGTTAGATAATCTGGTTTTTTATGTGGATTTATGATGATAAATCAATGATAAACTCTTTGTTTTTTTTATTTTTGGATTTTTAAGCTAATGGTCGCTAATTATGTAATTAAACTACAGGATTATGTGACCGGGTTTGTGTTTGTGTAATTCATCACCATTTTTTATGAAATTAAACAACAAAAATGCTTTTTTCCAGAAAAGAAATGGGGTAGAGTTAAACACGTAGGGTACAGAGGTAAGATGTTCTATCTTTCAGACCTTTTACTTCACGTAATCGGATTTGGCTGAATGTTAGCCGCCCCGGTCAGGTTTCTGACCGGGGCGTTTTTTATTGTATGGACAATAAACTGTATGAATAACCAAAACTTATTACTACCGACAAAGCACGTTGTCGGTAGCTGTCTGGATAAAAACGGTGTTCAAAGAAAAGGTGTTGGGGAGAGTTAGTCAGGCTCAGAGAGAGATTGCTCATCCGCAGGCGGAAGTGTACTGAACCAGTTATCTAATTTCTGACGTAATTTATCTACACCGGTCTTTTTCAGAGAAGAAAACGTCTCAACCTGAATATCACCCATGAATGGCAGCACCGCTTCCCGCACCATGTTTAATTGGGATTTGCGGGCACCCTGAGCCAGCTTGTCAGCTTTGGTCAGCAACACCAGGATGGGCAAGCCAGCCTCAACGGCCCATTCCAGCATTTGTTGGTCCAGATCTTTGAGCGGATGGCGGATATCCATCAATACAACCAAACCTTTCAGACAGTTACGTTTTTGCAGGTATTCGCCAAGCGCACGCTGCCATTTGCGTTTCATCTCTTCCGGTACTTCAGCATAGCCATAACCCGGCAAGTCAACCAGACGTATGCCTTCGGCCACTTCGAACAGATTGATGAGCTGGGTTCGCCCTGGTGTTTTACTGATGCGGGCCAGGTTTTTCTGGTTGGTTAGCGTGTTGAGTGCGCTGGATTTGCCCGCGTTGGAACGACCTGCGAAAGCGACTTCAATACCGCTATCGGCGGGAAGGTGACGGATGTCCGGCGCGCTGGTGACGAAATGGGTCACATGGTAGTTGTATTGTTGGGTCACTGTTTGCGTCTCTGTCTGGATCACGGTTTTATACCGCTGATTATACCTGTAACTGATGAGAAAGGCGGCGGTTATCTGTTTTTATTGAGGTATTACCGCCTTAATAGCCTGAAAAAATAAAACTAACATGAGGCCCCTGGAGCACTTTTTTATTGATATGCTTTCTGCTAGATTCCGCCGCAATTCTCCCTATATTTGCTCATCTGTATCTGAGATTGACGCTATGAAACAACCATCAAAAGGGACGGGACGTAAAGCGCCTGTACCGAAAATTAAAAGAAAAAGCCGTGAGCAGTTGGATTTGGAGGCTCGTGAACGTAAGCGCCAGAAAAAACGCCGTGGTCATGTTGCGGGAAGTCGTACTCAGCCGTCCGGCGACCATCAGCACAATGCGGCTTCCGGCAAGGTAAAAGATCCACGTATTGGCAGTAAAAAACCAGTATCGTTGCTGCCGGAAGGCGCAGTTGCGCCGGTAAAACCACCGGTAACGCCGAAAGAGAAACCAGTTCGCCTGTCACCGCAGGAAGAACTGGAGATGCTGGAAAATGATCCGCACCTTGATGACCTGTTGGACAGACTGGAAAAAGGTGAAACGCTGCCAGCCAAAGAACAGTCCTGGCTTGATGAAACGCTGGATCGCATCGATATTCTGATGGAACAACTGGGCATCAGTTTGGATGACGACGAAGACGAAGACGATGACGAGCAGGAAGAAGATATGCTGCAACTGCTCCGCCGCAGTAACCCGAAAGACAGTTATTAATGTTAAAAGCGCTGTTTCTGCTCATAACTTTATTGGTTCTGTGTTTTTTGGGTGGTCTGTTGGTTAAACTGTGGTGTCTGTCGAAACGGAAAGGCAGATTACAGCGTGCCGTACTCGCCGGGCAGCATCGGTTGCCCCGACGCCGTACGGCGAGGACCGGTTACAGGAAGGAGTGAGCATTATGCCCGAACAGACTATCGACTGGGATTTATCCCTGATCCAGAAATATAACTATTCGGGGCCACGCTACACTTCTTATCCTACCGCGCTGGAGTTCAGCGACAGCTATGATGACGCTGCGTTTGCCCAAGCGGTAGCCCGTTATCCCAGCCGGCCATTATCACTGTATTTGCATATCCCGTTTTGTCACCGCCTGTGTTACTTCTGTGGCTGCAACAAGCTGGTGACCCGGCAATTGCACAAGGCGGATGAGTATCTTGACCGGCTGGCGCTGGAAATTCATCAACGCGCACCGTTATTTGCCAACCGCACAGTCACTCAGATGCACTGGGGCGGCGGAACGCCGACCTTTCTGAACAAGACGCAAATTAGCCGCCTGATGGCGTTGCTTCGCCAGCATTTTCGCTTTTCTGAACATGCCGAGATGTCGTTGGAAGTCGATCCGCGAGAAATTGAACTGGATGTACTCGATCATTTGCGCGCCGAAGGATTCAATCGCCTTAGCATGGGCGTGCAGGATTTCAATAAAGAGGTGCAGCGGCTGGTTAACCGCGAGCAGAATGAAGCGTTCATTTTCTCGCTAATTGAGCGGGCCAGGGCGTTGGGATTTGCCTCCACCAATATCGACTTAATTTATGGTTTGCCAAAACAAACGCCGGATAGTTTTGCCTTTACCCTGCAGCGGGTGGCTGAACTACGTCCGGATCGCCTGAGCGTGTTCAATTACGCGCATTTGCCCAGTTTGTTTGCTGCCCAGCGCAAGATCAAAGAGGCTGATCTACCGGATGCGGAACAGAAGCTGGCAATTTTGCAGCAGACCATCCAAAGCCTGACCGCTGCGGGTTATCAGTTCATTGGTATGGATCATTTCGCCCGGCCTGACGATGAACTGGCGGTAGCGCAGCGCGAAGGCAAGTTGCATCGCAATTTTCAGGGATACACCACACAAGGCGATACCGACTTACTGGGGCTGGGTGTATCTGCCATCAGCATGATTGGCGACAGTTATGCCCAGAATCAAAAAGAACTAAAGCAATACTACGCTGACGTTGAACAGCGCGGTCATGCGTTGTGGCGCGGTTTGTCGTTGACTCGTGATGATTGCATCCGCCGTGATGTAATTAAGGCGCTGATTTGTCATTTCCAACTAGACTTTGCTGCAATTGAGCAGGCTTATGGTCTGTCATTCGGTGACTATTTCCGCGAGGATTTGGCGCTGCTGGCACCGATGGCACAGGACGGATTGGTGAATATTCAGCCGGATCGCATTCAGGTTACACCCAAAGGACGGCTGCTGATCCGCAATATTTGCATGTGCTTTGATGTGTATTTGCGCAGCAAAATGCGTGAACGTCAGTTTTCCAGAGTGATTTAATTTTGTTCGGATCGACGCGTGTTGGTTGCTAGGCGCCTGGCATTGCTTCGGTGAGACGATGACAAAAGAAAAGAGCCTGTCGTTATGACAGGCTCTTTTCTTGTCAGCATTGGTTTAGCTGAAGAAATTGATCAGCGCTGCGCACAGCACTGCTGCAATCGCAGTTTGCGATGAGTGACCCACCGCACTGCTGATTTCAGCGCCGTGTGTTACGGCAGAAAAAATGGATTCCAGCATGGTTACCCTCTCCAGTCAGCGACACGATCATACTGCTGGTTCGGCGCAAGTAAAGTATAAAATAGTGGCGAAGTTGTGCGGTGTATTGCACTTTTTATCGCCACCTTATCGCTATCATCTACTACCACTGTAATTGATGATCGGTAATGGGATGAAACGGCGGATTGCCGTTACTCCATACCCAACTCCTTAAGTTTACGCGTCAGAGTGTTGCGACCCCATCCGAGTAGCCTTGCCGCTTCCTGCTTATGGCCTTGGGTATGGCGCAATGCTGTTGTCAGCAGTGTGCGTTCCATTTCCGGTTGCGCTTCGGCCAACAGGTTTTGATGACCGGCGCGTAACGCGCGGTCGGCCCATTGCGCCAGCAACGTGGCCCAACTGTCGGGCATCACATGCACAGTGGCATCCGGCGCGGTGGTTTCAAACAGCTCTGGCGGCAAGTCCTGAATCAGCACTTCCTGCCCGGCGGCCATCACCGTCAACCAGCGACACGTATTTTCCAACTGACGTACGTTGCCTGGCCAGGGCAAGCGGGTGAGCGCTGCTTCAGTTTCCGGGTGCAGGTTTTTCGGCTCCACTCCCAGTTCTTTGGCGGTTGCCTGCAGGAAGTAGCGCGCCAGACGTGGAATATCTTCCCGACGTTCGCGCAGCGGCGGTAAATGAACACGAATCACGTTCAGACGATGAAACAGGTCTTCGCGGAATTTGCCTTCCTGAACGCGTAATTCCAGGTTCTGATGTGTGGCGGCGATAATACGTACGTCTACTTTCACTGCGGCGTAACCACCGACACGATAGAACTGACCATCAGCCAGTACGCGCAGCAGGCGGGTTTGCACATCCAGCGGCATGTCGCCGATTTCATCAAGAAACAGCGTCCCGCCATCCGCCTGCTCAAAACGCCCCTGCCGAATTTGGTTCGCGCCGGTAAACGCGCCTTTTTCATGGCCGAACAGTTCTGATTCGATCAAATCCTTAGGGATTGCCGCCATATTCAGCGCGATAAAAGGGGCTTTGGCGCGTGGGCTGTGGCGGTGCAGCGCATGAGCGACCAGTTCTTTACCCGTGCCGGATTCACCGTTGATCAGTACACTGATCGATGAGCGGGAGAGACGACCGATAATGCGGAACACATCCTGCATCGCCGGCGCTTCGCCGATAATATCGGTGGTCGGCCCACTGATGGGCTGACTACGTACCGGTTGCTGCTGTTCCATGTAATGGCTGATGGCGCGTTCAACCAGCGCTACCGCTTCATCAATGTCGAACGGTTTGGGCAGATAATCGAAAGCCCCTTGCTGGTAGGCGCTAACCGCTGCGTCTAAATCAGAATGTGCTGTCATGATGATGACCGGCAGCATCGGGTGGCGCTGTTTAATCTGTTGCAGCAATGCCAGCCCGTCCATACCGGGCATACGGATATCCGACAACAGTACATCCGGCGTTTGGGTGGTCAGTGCGTTTAACGCCTGAGTGCCGTTATCAAAGGTGGCGCAAGTTAATCCCGCCCCGGTAAGCGCACGTTCAAGCACCCAACGGATGGAGCTATCGTCATCGACAATCCAGACTATCCCTCGTTGCATCGTGAACCTCACTGGCGAATAGGCAGATAAACCGAGAATTCGGTATGACCTGGCCAACTGTTAAATTCAATTTTTCCGGAATGCTGATCGATAAGGTTACGGGCAATCGACAAACCCAGCCCGGTACCGCCTTCCCGACCACTAACCATCGGGTAGAACAGCGTGTCCTGGAGATGGGCTGGCACGCCGGGACCGTCGTCTTCAATGTCGATGCGGGCAACCAGACGGTAACGCACGCCATGCAGCGTCAACTGAAATGCAGTACGGGTGCGGATGGTAATCGTGCCGCCTTCTTCTCCCAGCGCCTGCATGGCATTGCGGGTGATATTGAGCAACACCTGTTCAATTTGATCCGGGTCGTGCATCAGTTCCGGCAGGCTGGGGTCGTAGTCTCGTACCAGTGTTACGTTGTCCGCTTTTTCAAGCGATACCAGTTGGAATACCCGTTCGGCCACCTGATGAATGCTTTGTGTGACATGCAGACCGGGCTGCTGTGGGCCGAGCAGGCGATCAACCAGATTACGCAGGCGATCTGCCTGTTCAATAATAACCTTGGTGTATTCCATCAGTGCCGGATCGGGCAAGGCTTTGGACAGTAACTGGGCTGCGCCGCGCAAACCACCAAGTGGGTTCTTGATTTCATGCGCCAGACCGCGCACCAGATCGCGTGCCGCCTGCTGCTGGGAATGTTGAAGTTGTTCTTGACTGAGACGGCGTTGGTTATCCATTGGCGCCATTTCCAGCAGGATAAAATCGTGCTGAATGCGCTGAGCGGTCAGCGACATAATGTGCGCACGGCCATCTACGACAAGCGTCACTTCGTTGTCAGTAAAACCTTGCCCGGAATTGAGGCTTTCACGCATTAAATCGATATTCAGTGAAAAATAACCGAGCAGCTCCGGTAGTGGCGTTCCTGAGAGTTTGCGGGAACTTTGGGCTAAAAGCTGTTGGGCTGCCGGGTTAGAGTAGTGAATAGCCAGATCTTTATCCAGCAGCAAGATACTGTTTATTAAAGAATTGAGGATCTGCCCAGCATCGGGCAGCGTGCCTGTTGCCATAACGCAGACTCCCGCACCATTTTAGTGCACACTATTCTGGATTGTAATTTAAGTAGCAACTGTAAGATATCTTGTGGAGAAAAAAGCCCATCCGAAGATGGGCTGAAAAGTTTCCACGGCAACAAAAATAAACATAAATAAAAAACAGTCATCAGACGGCAGTATGAACATCATTTTCTTTGTCCTGCCGTCCAGATGTGGGGGGGTTACACACTGTAGTACAGTTCGAACTCAACCGGGTGCGGCGTCATGCGAACGCGGTCGTTTTCAACACGGCGCAGTTCGATGTAAGCATCGATAGCGTCGTCGGTGAATACGCCGCCACGGGTCAGGAACTCGCGGTCCGCATTCAGGGCATTCAGCGCTTCTTCCAGAGAACCCGCTACGGTTGGGATCTCTTTCGCTTCTTCCGGCGGCAGATCGTACAGGTTCTTGTCCATGGCATCGCCAGGGTGGATCTTGTTGATGATACCGTCCAGGCCGGCCATCAGCAGTGCAGCGAAGCACAGGTACGGGTTGGCAGCCGGGTCCGGGAAGCGCACTTCGATACGACGTGCTTTCGGGCTGGATACCACCGGAATACGGATGGAGGCAGAGCGGTTACGGGCAGAGTAAGCCAGCATAACCGGTGCTTCGTAACCCGGAACCAGACGTTTGTAAGAGTTAGTGGTCGGGTTGGACAGCGCGTTAATTGCTTTAGCATGTTTGATCACGCCGCCGATGTAGAACAGCGCAGTTTCAGACAGGCCGCCGTATTTGTCACCGGAGAACAGGTTGGCTCCATCTTTAGCCAAAGACATGTGGCAGTGCATACCAGAACCGTTATCGCCGAACATCGGTTTTGGCATAAAGGTTGCGGTTTTTCCGAAGGCGTGCGCTACGTTGTGAACAACGTATTTGTAAATCTGAATTTCATCAGCTTTCTTGGTCATGGTGTTGAAGCGGGTAGCCACTTCATTCTGACCAGCGGTTGCTACTTCGTGGTGATGTGCTTCAACCACCAGGCCCATTTGTTCCATGGTCAGACACATGGCGGAACGCAGATCCTGTGCAGAATCTACCGGCGGAACCGGGAAGTAACCGCCTTTCACAGCCGGACGGTGGCCTTTGTTGCCGTCTTCGTATTTGGTGCTGGAGTTCCAGGCACCTTCGATGTCGTCGATAGCAACGTGAGAACCGGAGATGCTGCTGCCAAAGCGCACGTCGTCGAACAGGAAGAATTCCGGCTCAGGCCCGAACAGCACGGTGTCAGCGATGCCGGAAGCGCGCAGGAAATCTTCGGCGCGTTTGGCAATGGAACGCGGATCGCGGTCATAGCCCTGCATGGTACCCGGTTCCAGAATGTCACAACGGATGATCAGAGTCGGCTCTTCGAAGAACGGGTCCAGAACCGCAGTAGTCGGGTCCGGCATTAACACCATGTCGGATTCGTTGATGCCTTTCCAGCCGCCAATCGAGGAACCATCAAACATTTTGCCGTCTTCGAAGAAGTCAGCATTAACCTGGTGGGCTGGAATGGTGACGTGCTGCTCTTTACCTTTGGTGTCAGTGAAGCGAAGGTCAACAAACTTCACCTCATGTTCATTCAGCATCGTCAAAACGTGTTCTACTGACATACTTGGTTCTCCCGATTGTGTCATTTATCGTCGTGGAACGAATATCGTTGTGGAATGATGTTGTTACCGTACAAAACATATAGCTAAAACTGTGCCAACTTTTAAGAATAGTTCTAATCGGCATTCCTGCTGGTTTTTTGTGTCCTCATGTATTGTACCAAGAGGGTTTTTTGCACCAATTTGGTGCTCTGTTTTGGTGTTGTTGCACTAAATAAGTGCTCTATATTTGCGTGGTGCTGATTTATTGCACCGTGAAAGGGATCACAGAGCGGCTATCTGCAGGTTGTTTGTGGAAGATGATTGTGATCTTGTTCAGTCGCTCGATTAATACGTGTACAATAGCGCGCTATTTCTAAAATGCCTGAGGCAAAGCTGTGATCGAAAATTTGCGTAACATCGCTATTATTGCGCACGTTGACCATGGAAAAACCACCCTGGTTGACAAGCTGCTGCAACAGTCCGGTACGTTGGGTGAGCGTAATGACGCTACCGAACGTGTTATGGACTCCAATGATTTGGAAAAAGAGCGTGGGATAACCATCCTCGCTAAAAACACTGCCATCAACTGGAACGACTACCGCATCAATATCGTCGATACCCCAGGACACGCCGACTTCGGCGGTGAGGTAGAACGTGTGATGTCCATGGTGGACTCTGTACTGCTGCTGGTAGACGCGATGGACGGCCCGATGCCGCAGACGCGTTTCGTGACCCAGAAAGCTTTTGCTCATGGCCTGAAGCCGATTGTTGTCATTAATAAGGTTGACCGCCCCGGCGCGCGTCCTGACTGGGTAGTCGATCAGGTCTTTGATCTGTTTGTGAACCTGGGTGCGACTGACGAACAACTGGATTTCCCGATTGTTTATGCGTCCGCGCTGAACGGCATCGCCGGTCTGGACCATAACGATATGGCGGAAGACATGACCCCGCTGTTTGAAGCCATCGTGAAACACGTTGAAGCGCCGAGTGTTGATCTCAACGGCCCGTTTCAGATGCAGATCTCCCAGTTGGACTACAACAACTACGTTGGCGTTATCGGCATTGGTCGTATCAAACGCGGTGTGGTGAAACCGAACCAGCAGGTCAGCATCATCGACAGCGAAGGTAAAGTACGCAACGGTAAAGTGAGTCAGGTGCTGGGTCACCTTGGTTTGCAGCGTATTGAAAGCGCGCTGGCGGAAGCAGGTGACATTATTGCCATCACCGGTCTGGGTGAACTGAATATTTCCGACACCATTTGTGATACGTCCTGTGTGGAAGCGCTGCCGGCGCTGTCGGTAGATGAACCGACCGTAACCATGTACTTCTGCGTCAACACCTCGCCGTTCTGCGGCAAGGAAGGCAAGTACGTGACATCACGTCAGATTCTGGATCGCCTGCGCAAAGAGTTGGTGCACAACGTGGCGCTGCGTGTGGAAGAAACTGAAGATCCGGATGCATTCCGTGTATCTGGTCGTGGTGAACTGCACCTGTCTGTTCTTATCGAGAACATGCGTCGTGAAGGTTTCGAACTGGCGGTATCCCGCCCGAAAGTTATCTTCCGCACTATCGATGGTCGCCGTCAGGAACCGTTCGAGCAGGTGACTGTGGATATCGAAGAACAGCATCAGGGTTCGGTGATGGAAGCGCTGGGCCTGCGTAAAGGCGAGATGCGCGACATGATTCCGGATGGTAAAGGTCGCGTACGTCTGGATTACGTGATCCCAAGCCGTGGCCTGATCGGTTTCCGTACCGAATTCATGACCATGACCTCCGGTACTGGCCTGCTGTACTCCACTTTCAGTCATTATGATGACATTCGTCCGGGTGAAATTGGTCAGCGTCAGAATGGCGTGCTGATCTCCAACGGTCAGGGTAAAGCGGTTGCTTACGCGCTGTTCAGTTTGCAGGATCGCGGTAAGCTGTTCCTGGGCCACGGTGCTGAAGTGTATGAAGGCCAGATCATCGGTATTCATACTCGTTCCAACGACCTGACCGTTAACTGTCTGACCGGTAAGAAACTGACTAACATGCGTGCTTCTGGTACTGACGAAGCCACCGTGTTGGTACCGCCGGTGAGAATGTCTCTGGAACAGGCGCTTGAGTTCATCGATGACGATGAACTGGTTGAAGTCACGCCGAACTCTATCCGTCTGCGTAAACGTCACCTGACGGAAAATGATCGTCGCCGTGCCAACCGTTCCGCTAAGGACGAGTAATTCACTTTTGAGTGAGACATAAGGCGGATTACGGTATTAACCGAGCTGCCTTGCGATAAGGCCCCAATTTGGGGCCTTTGTTTTTTTCAGACCACCATTTTCGGTTCCTGAACCGACTCTGCACCATTTTTGACCTTGAGATGAGCCTGCTTATCCTCCCTGTTCAGCATGGATTTTTCTCGCTACAGTGAAAACCTACTGGCCTATCTGGAGGACATATGCTGTATATCTTTGATTTAGGTAATGTCGTTATCGATATTGATTTCAATCGTGTACTGGGAGTGTGGAGCAACCTGAGCGGTGCGCCGCTGGCGATCCTGCGTGAGCGTTTTATTATGGGGCACACGTTTGAGCAGCATGAGCGTGGTGAAATCAGCGATGAAGAATTTGCGTCACGGTTGTGCCATGAGCTGGGGATTACGCTCAGTTTTGAACAGTTCTCGACCGGCTGGCAGGCAATTTTCATGGGGATACGCAAAGATGTGATCAATATCATGCATCGTTTGCGGCAGGAAGGGCATCGCGTAGTAATACTCTCCAATACCAACCGCTTGCACTGTCAATTCTGGCCGGATGAATACCCCGAAGTACAGCAAGCCGCAGACCGGCTTTATCTGTCGCAGGAGCTTGGCCTGCGTAAACCAGAGGCGGTGATTTACCACCATGTTTTGCGTGAAGAGGGATTTGATGCCGGTGAAGCGCTCTTTTTTGACGATAATGCCGCCAATGTGGATGCGGCTAATGCATTAGGCATCCGTTCTATTTTGGTCAGTGATCGGCAGGTGGTGCCGGATTTCTTTGCCAGTCAGGTTTTTAAGCAGGAGTCGTAAGATTGTTATGATCGCATTAATTCAGCGGGTATCTGCCGCCAGTGTGAAGGTTGATGGGGCGGTGGTTGGGGAGATTGGCCATGGTCTGTTGGTATTGCTGGGCGTAGAGCAAGGTGATAATCAACAAAAGGCCACCCGTTTGTGTGAAAAGGTGATCGGCTATCGGATTTTCAGTGATGATAACGGCAAGATGAATCTGAATGTTCAGCAAGCCGGGGGCAGTGTGTTGGTGGTGTCGCAGTTTACGCTGGCGGCGGATACGCAAAAGGGGATGCGCCCCAGTTTTTCCCGCGGAGCTGCCCCGGCAGAAGCTGATCGGCTGTATCAGTATTTTGTCGCCCAATGCCGTGAGCATGGGCTAACGACGGAAACTGGCCGTTTTGCCGCGGACATGCAAGTGTCTCTGGTGAATGATGGGCCTGTAACCTTCTGGTTGCAGGTATAGTCTGGTTATGGGTATGGGTTGCAGCATGAGTATGCGTTGAGAGGGACGGTTATGTATTACCTGAGAGTACCGGAAAGCGCTGAAGAGCTGGATGCCTATTACCAGTTCCGTTGGGAAATGTTGCGTAAACCGTTGCATCAACCGCTGGGTTCCGAACGAGATGCCTATGATGCGCTGGCGCACCACCAAACCATTGTCGATGCCCAAGGTAATTTGGTGGCGGTTGGTCGTCTCTCAATCAATGCCGACAATGAAGCGTCGATACGTTTTCTGGCGGTCCATCCTGATGTTCAACGTAAAGGACTTGGCACCCTGATGGCGATGGCGCTGGAGTCGGTGGCGCGTCAGGAAGGGGTAAAGCGGGTAGTGTGTAGCGCCCGCGAAGATGCAATGGCGTTTTTCTCCCGCCTTGGCTTTGTCAATCAGGGTGAAATCACCACACCGATGACCACGCCGTTGCGCCACTTTTTAATGATTAAGCCGGTGGCAACGCTGGATGACATTTTGCATCGCCCAGACTGGTGTGGTCAGCTACAACAGGCATGGTACAACCATATCCCTCTCAGTGAAAAAATGGGTGTACGCATTAGCCAGTATACCGGGCAGAAATTTATTACCACCATGCCGGAGACGGGGAACCAGAATCCGCACCATACGCTGTTTGCCGGTAGCATGTTCTCACTGGCAACCCTGACTGGGTGGGGGCTTATCTGGTTGCTGCTGCGTGAACGGAAACTGGGCGGCACCATTATTCTGGCTGACGCGCATATTCGCTACAGCACACCGGTAACCGGGCGTCCCTGCGCGGTGGCAGATTTAGGGTCGCTGAGCGGCGATCTGGATCGGCTGGCTCGTGGCCGTAAAGCACGGGTTCAGTTACAGGTAGAACTGTTTGGCAATGATAAAAAAGGTGCCGTGTTTGAAGGTGTCTACATTGTGCTGCCGCCAGATCAGAATGAATCGCTGGAGCAGGGGGGATCGGCCATTCGCTGATTTTAAAGTCGGATATAGAAACAGCCACCATGATGGTGGCTGTTTGTTTTATAGCGTTTCAGTGTTCAAGGCTGGGGGGATGCTGGTGAAGCTGACGATACCGCAGGTTCTGCCGGTGTGGTGACCGCAGCGGGCGCACTGTCTGCCACAGTTCCCTGATGCATGGTCTGGCTGATGGTGTGCCCGGCGCTGTCTATACCTTGCAGCGAACCGCTGAGTGTTGGTTTAAGCGGGCTTGCCGCTTCCAGCCGACCGTTCAGATGCAACTGCAAGTTGGTATTGCCGGTGGGGGCGGTGGCTGGTGTTGGCCAACCCCATCCGGTCAGCACATCAAACGCCACGGCTTTGCCGGTCAGATCCAGCGTAAAATTTCGCGTGGGCTGCTGTGCAATCACTGCCTTGGCTTCCAGTAAACCACTTTGGGTAAATGCGCTCAAATCTGTCAGCGTGATTTGGTTGTCGTTAGCGTTTAACGCCAGTGAGGGACGACGAACATCGACCTTGTTGAAGGTGGCGTCACTGGCATTCAGGTTTAGAGCACCTTGCCATACGCCCCACTGATGGTTACGTGCCAGCAGCAGATTATTGCCGAAGCCGTCCAGGGCGGTGAGCTGGAACGGGAACGCGGGGTTAATATCAATCAGCAGGTTGTGATTGGCGCTGAATTTTCTCAGCTCTACTTCCGCCAGCCAGTCGGGCAGCGTTTGCTGCCAGCGTTGACGCCAGTCCGTCGGCAGCGTGTATTCCATGCCGGCTACCACCAGTTCATCCAGCGTCAGTCGCTGGTTGCTGCGTTGCCAGTTGCCGTTGGTGCGCAGTAAACCTCCTTCCCAACGGGTGGAGAACTGTTTGATGTTTACACCCTGTTTTGACAAAACCAGGCTGACAATCGGGTCAACCAGATGCATGTTGCCGTTGACGATATCGGTAGCATTGAATGACAGCGAGCCGTCGTCGCTCTGCCAGTCATTCTGCCGGAAAGTCACGTTTTGCAGGGTGACGTCCAAATCGGTAAACGCCCAGTTTTGCCCTTCGATACGGGCATCGATCAGGTCGAAGCGATTGACGGTTACCGCAGGCAGACGAGTTATCGGTTGCCAGAAATCCGCCATTGATTGTCGGGTTTGCAACCGGACATTACTCAGCCGCAGGTTATTGACAAGCCAACTGCCGTCCGCCGCACGGGAAGCGTTACCGGTCAATTCGCCCCGCGCCACATCGGCGCCGAGGTTTTCCAGCGTCAATTGCTGACCATTAAACTGCCCTTGCACCAATACTTTGCTGGCAGGCAGGTCATTGAGGAGCAGGGAGTTCGCACTGAGCTGGAAAGCGGCCTTTTTACCCAGCAGAGAGCCGGGTTCTGGCTGCCACGGAGTAATACCGCCGGTTACCTGCTCACCTTTCAATCGCCAGTCGCCATCCTGCGCATGTAAAGCCATGGCTTTCAGTTGCAGAACATCCGCTTCAATCGGCAGTGTAAAATCGGTCTGACCCAAATTGAGCGTACCGCCTTCCAGCATCAGGCTGGAAAAATGGCGCGGCTCGGTAATCTGACGCACGCTGAATCCCACAGCTATGCGTTGCGCGACCAGTGTGACAGGTTGGTTTTTATGGCCGAAATTAACGTCCAGCAATTGAATACTGCCGGGGGAAGACCAGTCATGCGCCATCTTTCTGAATGACACCTGGTATTCGGTACGTTGATTGACCCACTGACTGATATGCCTGGCACCCCATTCAGTTTGGGCCAGTACGTACAGCACCACCACAGCCAGTAGCGCCAGTAACAGCATCGTGAGAAGAAGTTTCCCGATAAGTTTCATTGCTTAAGTCCGCGCCAGTCGCAAAGGATGATGGTGTTATGCCGTAATTATCCAGTCGTCTCAACAAGTAACTTATTACAGACAATAAATAAGGGCCGATATTATACCCGTCATACTTCAAGTTACAGGTGCGTTGGCTGCGCTCAGTCACCCGAATCACTTACCTGAGTAAGCTCATCGGGATTCCTTCCCTTGCCGCCTGCCTGAAACTCGAATTATTTAGGGTATACCGCCATCGGCCCTTATTATCACGTAAGACGAAAAATTTCTGGAAGCGCGGCTTACGCTTTTTCGTGAGGAAAGACCAGATTCAACACAATCGCTGTGATACCGCCCGCAGCAATGCCTGATGACAGCAGCGTTTTCAGCCATTCCGGCGCGAACTGCAAAATCAGCGGCTGCTGGGAGACACCCAGACCAACGGCCAGCGACAGCGCGATGATCATAATAGCGCGACGATTAAGCGGCTCGCGGGAGACAATTCGTACTCCAGATGCGGCGATAGTGCCGAACATGACGATGGTTGCGCCGCCCAGAACCGGCTCTGGAATATGCTGCACAAAACCGCTCACCGCAGGGAACAGACCCAGTACTATCAGCATCAACGCTACTACGAAACCGACATAGCGACTGGCAACCCCGGTCAGTTGAATCACGCCATTGTTCTGCCCAAAACAGGAGTTGGGGAAGGTATTGAACACGGCAGACAGGCAAGAATTCAGGCCGTTCGCCAGTACGCCGCCCTTCAGGCGCTTCATGTAGAGCGGGCCGCTGACCGGCTGCTCGGAGACGTCGGAAGTGGCGGTGATATCACCGATGGTTTCCAGCGAGGTCACCATGAATACCAGCATCAGCGGGATCAGAAGATTCCAGTCAAAGCCAAGGCCATAGTACAACGGGGTGGGGACGTTAATCAGCGAGTGGTTTGATGTGCCGGTGCTTTCCGGCAGCATACCCATTAGCCCGGCAGCCAGATAACCGACAGCCATAGCGATCACCAGCGACGCCACACGCAGGTAAGGGTTACGTTGACGGTTCAGGATGATGATCACCGCCAGCACGATGGCTGCCAGCAGCAGGTTCTTCGGTGCGCCGAACGTGTGGTTACTCATGGCGGCAAAACCGCCGCCGATTGAGGTCAGGCCAACCTGAATCAGCGACAGGCCGATGATCATAACGACGATGCCGGAAACCAGCGGCGTGATGATGCGACGCGCCAGGTGTAAAACGCGCGACAACAGGATTTCAGTGCAGGAGGCAACCATCAGCGTGCCGAATAGCGCTGCCATCATCGTCGGCACATCGGCACCGCCGTTTTTCAGCGCCATACCGCCCATGATTAACGGGGTGACGAAGTTGAAGCTGGTGCCCTGAATGGACAACAAGCCGGAGCCAACCGGTCCCCAGGTTTTGATTTGCAGAATAGATGCCAGGCCGGAAGCGAACAGCGACATGCTGATGATGTGCTGGGTATCCTGCGCTGGCAGGCCCAACGCCTGACAAATCAGCAATGCCGGGGTAATCACCGCGACGAACATGGCCAGCAGATGCTGGCAGGCGGCAAACAGGGTTTGCGGTAAAGGAGGCCGGTCCTCCAGACGGTAAATCAGTTCGCTGTGCGCTGGGGTGGCGGCATCGGCCTGAGGTAGCTCGGTGGTGGAAAGACTCATGATAGTGGGGCGCTCCTGAACGGCAAAAAGCGCATTTTAATCATCTGCACTGTAAAAGCAATCGATTGCGGGATGGGATTTACTTATCGCGGAACATAATGGCTTGTTAACCATCAGATATAAGGCGAACTTGAAACAAAGTGGGGGAAATAGAGCGCTGGAGTTATTCTCAGGCGTTGGTATAACGGGTGCGCTCTGGTAACCAGCGTTCAATCAACGCTCTGGCATGTTCCGGGTAGTGTTCATGGATATGCCGCGACACCCGCTGAACCTGTGGAATCAACGCCTGATCGCGCAGTAAATCCGCCACCTTGAAGGCGGCGTTACCGGTCTGACGGGTGCCCAGCAATTCACCCGGTCCCCGAATTTCCAGATCGCGTTGGGCGATCACGAAGCCGTCGTTGCTGTCGCGTAGAACCTGTAGCCGCATCTGGGCCGTTTTACTCAGTGGCGATTTGTACAACAGTACACAGTGGGAGGCGACTGCGCCGCGCCCTACGCGACCACGTAACTGATGCAACTGCGCCAGCCCCAGTCGTTCCGGATTTTCGATGATCATCAGGCTGGCGTTCGGCACATCCACCCCAACTTCAATTACCGTGGTGGCGACCAGCAAGTGGAGTTGATTGGCTTTGAATGCTGCCATGACGGCCTGCTTTTCCTGAGCTTTCATCCGGCCATGCACCAGACCGACAGCGAGGTCGGGCAACGCGGCTTTCAGTTCCTGACAGGTGGCTTCGGCTGCCTGCGCTTCCAGCAATTCGGATTCTTCGATCAAGGTACAGACCCAGTACGCCTGCCGCCCTTCCTGCAGACAGGCGTTGCGCACCCGCTGGATAATGTCATCGCGTCGGGTATCTGGAATAGCGACAGTAGTAACCGGCGTGCGACCTGGCGGTAGTTCATCAATCACCGAGGTGTCCAGATCGGCATAGGCGGTCATCGCCAGCGTCCGGGGGATCGGCGTGGCAGTCATGATTAACTGATGAGGATGGAAGCCCTGCTCCTCGCCTTTTTCCCACAACGCCAACCGCTGATGCACGCCAAAGCGATGTTGTTCGTCGATGATCACCAGCGCCAGACCGTTGAACTGCACCTGTTGCTGAAAAATAGCATGGGTGCCGACCACCATAGATACCTGTCCACTGGCGATAGCGTCCTGCTGGGCCTGTCGCGCCTTGCCTTTTTGCTTGCCTGCCAGCCAGCCAACCTCAATACCCAGCGGTTCAAACCAGCGACGGAAGTTGGCGGCGTGTTGCTCAGCCAGAAGTTCGGTCGGCGCCATCAGCGCCACCTGTTTGCCGTGAGCGATGGCTCGCAGCGCTGCCAGCGCGGCTACCAGTGTTTTACCAGAGCCTACGTCGCCCTGTACCAGACGCATCATCGGAAACGGTTTGTTCATATCCTGTTCGATTTCCGCCACCACACGCTGTTGCGCACCGGTGGGGCTGAACGGCAGGACGGCCAGCAGTTGTTGTTTCAGGTCGTCTTTGGTATCAAGCGCCAGCGCCAGGTGGCGTTGTGCACCCGCGCGCACCGCCAGCATACTCAGGTGGTGCGCCAGCAGTTCTTCTATTACCAGACGCTGCTGTGCCGGATGTTTCCCTTGTTCCAGCTCCGCCAGTTTCACATCCGGCGGTGGGCGGTGCAGGGTCCGTAATGCATCCGGCAGGCTTGTCAACCCGTGGCGCATCTCCTGGGGCAGCAGTTCGTCAATCGGGTGGGTATCTAGCAGTTTCAGCGCCTGATCGGTCAGTTTGCGCAGCGTAGCCTGCCGTATACCTTCGGTAGTGGGGTAGACCGGCGTCAGGGTTTCCTGCAATTCGACCTCGCTGCTTTCTCCCTGAACCCGGTATTCCGGATGGATCATTTCGCCGCCCAGCTTGCCGCGCCGTATTTCCCCATAAGCCAGCACACGCTGGCCCGGCGACAGGCTGTTTTTCATGGCAGCGTTAAAATTAAAGAAGCGTAGCGTCAGCATACCGGTGCCGTCGCTGATCTGGCAGGTTAACATCCGGCGGCGACCAAACGTGATGTCGCTGCGCAGCACTTCACCTTCGACGGTAACGTACATGCCTGGTAGTACATCGTTAATCGGGTAAAGGTGGGTGCGGTCTTCATAGCGCAATGGCAGGTGCAGCAGCAGATCCTGCACGGTTTCCAGACCGAGACGGGCCAGCTTTTCCGCCTGGCTGGCCCCGACGCCGGCAAGAGTGCTCAACGGCTGGGTATGCAGCAGGCGGCTATTCACTTATTGCTCCGTGGATTGCATCGCCGCCCACCAGGGCGCATCGGCAATCACCTGACCGGTCTGGTCAATATGTGGGCGCGCTAACCCTTTTCGTTTGGCGACGCGGGCCAATACCGGGTAACCCCCTTCAAACAGCAGGCGCTGCTGTTCCTCCTCATCCAGAGGGCTGCATTCGCGCTGGTACATACCGGCCAGTTGGCGCTGGCGTTGCGCTTCGTACAGAATCAATGCGGAAGCCACCGAGACATTCAGTGACTGCACCATACCGATCATCGGAATGATGATGTCTTGATCAGCAAGCGCCAGTGCATCGCCGGAAATGCCGGTTTTTTCCTGTCCAAGCAGGATGCAGGTAGGGCGGGTGTAATCTACATCACGGAAGTCAACCGCGTTGGCAGACAGATTAGTCGCCAGAATTTGCATCCCCTGCATTTTCAGCGTGCTGACTGCATCCTGAATGGTGCGGTGGGTTTTGACCTGTACCCAACTGTTGCTGCCTGCGGCGGTAGACACCAGGGTTTTCATGCGGTTGGTGGGCCACACGGCATGAACCTGATGTACACCAACCGCATCAGCTGTACGGATAACGGCGGAGACGTTGTGAGGCTTATGCACCTGCTCCATGCACACCGTCAGATCAGGCTGACGGTTGTTGAGCATCTCGCGGATACGTGTGTAACGTTCTGGGGTCATAACAGGCTAATTTCGGTTACGGTTCACTTTAATCACGTCCGGCATTACGCGGATCTTGCGCATAATATTCGCAAGATGGATACGGTCGCGTGTGGTGAGGCGAATAAAGGCGCTGTACACCCGGCCATCCCGTTCTTCGGTGTTGATACTCTGAATATTGGAGTTTGATGAGCTGATAGCCGCCGTCAGGTTGGCCAATGCCCCTTGATGGTTGAACATATCGACCTTGATCTCCGTCATGAACTCCTGCTCGGTCACTTCATCCCACTCTACCGCCATGAATTTTTCCGGTTCTTTTTGGTAGCCACGGATATTGCGGCAGGACTCATGATGAATCACCAGCCCTTTGCCGGGGCTGACATGCGCGATGATTGGGTCGCCGGGGATCGGGCGACAGCATTTGGCGAAGGTGATTAAGACACCGTCAGCGCCCTTGATAGGCAATTTGCGGATGCCGTCAGCACCGGTTTCGGCGTGTTCTTCCAGCAGGTTGCGCGCCACCACCACGCTCATGGCGTTGCCCAGACCAATTTCAGCCAGCAGGTCATCCAGTGAGGCGAGCTTCATACGATCCAGCTCTCGCTGAATATTCGGTTCCGGAATGTCAGACAGTTTACGGCCACTTCCCAATGCGTGGTTAATCAGACGACGCCCCAGGCTGACGGAATCGTCACGCTTGAGGTTTTTCAGCATCTGGCGAATTTTGGCGCGCGCTTTAGAGCTGACCACGAAGTTGAGCCAGGCGGCGTTAGGTCTGGCACCCGGTGCGGTAATAATTTCGATGGTTTGTCCGCTGGACAGCGCCTGAGACAGCGGGTACGGCTGGCGGTCAACGCGGGCGCCGACACAGGCGTGACCGATATCGGTATGCACCGCATAAGCAAAGTCCACCGGCGTTGCTCCGGCAGGCAGTTCGACGATGCGGCCTTCTGGCGTGAATACGTAAATTTCGTCTGGAAACAGATCGGATTTGACGCTTTCGATGAATTCGAACGAGCTACCGGCGCTTTGCTGTAGTTCCAGCAGGCTTTGCATCCAGCGTTGGGCGCGTACCTGCGCCGTGGTGGTACTGCTTTCGCCCTCTTTGTAAGCCCAGTGCGCAGCCACCCCCATTTCTGCCATCTGGTCCATGTCCTCAGTACGGATTTGGACTTCAACCGGCACACCGTGCGGGCCGATAAGGGACGTATGGAGCGACTGATAGCCGTTAGCCTTGGGAATGGCAATATAATCTTTCATACGGCCAGGGCGCGGTTTGTACAGGCTGTGTACCTGCCCCAGCACGCGATAACAGGTATCCACTTCCCGGACAATCACCCGAAAGGCATAGATATCCATAATCGAGTGGAAACGCTGTTCTTTCAGATGCATCTTGCAATAAATGGAGTACAGATGCTTTTCGCGGCCACTAACGCGACAGCTGATGCCGGCTTCTTTCAGGCGCCCTTCAATCTCGGAGAGGATTTTTTGAATCATCTCTTTGCGGTTGCCACGGGCGGCCTTCACGACCTCTTTAATGACCCGGTAGCGGTTGGGATAAAGCGCTTCAAACCCCAGCTCTTCCAGTTCAGTTTTCAGGTGATGAATACCGAGACGGTGAGCAAGCGGGCTATAGATTTCCAGCGTTTCTCTGGCGATACGCCGGCGCTTGTCCGGGCGTAATGAACCCAGCGTACGCATGTTGTGGGTGCGGTCAGCCAGTTTGATCAAAATGACGCGGATATCCTGCACCATCGCCATGATCATTTTGCGGAAGTTTTCTGCCTGGGCCTCTTTCTTATCGCGGAATTTCAGCTTATCCAGCTTGGAAACGCCTTCCACCAGTTCAGCCACGCTCTTGCCGAACAGCTGTTCTATATCCTGATAGGTGGTGGGTGTATCTTCGATGACATCATGCAGCAAGGCGGCCATCAACGTTTCGTAGTCGAGACGCATTTCAGCCAGAATGCCGGCCACCGCAACAGGATGGGTGATATAAGGCTCACCGCTGGAGCGAGTCTGGCCCTCGTGAGCATCACGTGCAACGAGATAAGCCTGCTTGAGGCGCGCTATCTGGTCTTCCGGCAGATAACGCTGAATCAGCAGATTGAGGCTTTCAAACAGATACAAGGGCGACTCTCGACCAGATGCGAATTAACGACGACCTTCAGCGATAGCAGTAACTGCTTGAATTTCTGCTGCTTCCTGCTCCTGCTGTTCCTGGCGGTCACGAGTATCCAGAATCTGATTGTTGATCAAACCCTCTTCGATTTCGCGCAGGGCGATAACGGTGTATTTGTCGTTTTCTTCCGGAACCAGCGGCTCTTTGCCACCCACCTGGATCTGACGGGCGCGACGAGCTGCGACCAACACCAGGTCAAAACGGTTACCAATTTTTTCTACAGCGTCCTGAACAGTTACGCGTGCCATAGTGTGTACTCCAGTGGGGAAATAAAATGACTGGGCATCATACTGAAAGTGCCGTCAGTCTGCCAATAGTTTGGTGATTAAAGCGTCATGTCGAACTTTCTGACGACTCAAGCGCAGACGTTCGGCGCGAATAATGGTTTTCAGATCCAACAATGCCAGATCGAAATCATCATTCACAATCAGATAATCGTATTCGGCGTAATGGCTCATTTCCGCCACCGCCTGTTTCATCCGGCGGGCGATAACCTCTTCACTGTCCTGGCCGCGCCCGCGCAAGCGCCGTTCCAGTTCTTCCTGAGATGGCGGCAATATAAAGATACTGCGCGCTTGCGGCATACGTTCACGAATCTGGCGGGCGCCCTGCCAGTCGATGTCCAGAAAAACATCAACGCCGGTGGAGAGTACTTGTTCGATAGCCGCACGGGACGTACCGTAATAATTGCCGAAAACTTCGGCATATTCCAAAAAATCGCCCTCTTCGATCATTTGCTTGAATTCATCTACCGGTACGAAGAAGTAGTGTTCGCCGTGTACTTCTCCGGGGCGCATGGCGCGGGTCGTGTGTGAAATGGAAACCTGGGTGTCATACAGCGGCTGCGTTTTCAGCAAGGCCTGAATTAAACTGGATTTTCCTGCACCGCTGGGGGCGGAAACAATGTACAACGTACCTTGAGCCATAGTGAATTCTGTGTCTGATGAAAAAGATAGGAGAGTGCGGCCAGTCGCGCATTTTCCCGTATTATACACGCCGTTGTGTGGGTCGTCGCGTGATGAAATACAGCCTGACGCTCTGCCTGTTATCTGTCATCCCGTTTCTTTCTGCTTTGCGAAGCGCTTTCCTGCTTTTATCTCGGTTGCTGCAACCGGCGCGATGCTGTGCGGCGCGTATCGTATTCCCTGATGTTCGTGCTCGTATTTCCTTCTTGTCTGCGCATTAATGCCTGGGTTTTCGCTCAGGGAGGAAAGACGATGCAATATCGATATGCGCTGGCTGCTGTGGGGTTGCTTATGGCGAGCGGACTGACCGAAGCGGCGTCTTGTCCGGCATGGTCATCAGCACGGGCTGAACAGGAGATAACCCAACTGGGGAAGCAACTTACGCAGTGGGACAACGCGTATTATGAACAGGGCCAGAGTCCGGTGGATGATCAGGTTTACGATCAGTTGCGTCAAACGCTGGCGACCTGGCAAGTCTGTTTTCAGGTGGATGGCGGGCGTTTTGCGCTCAGCTTGCCGTCAACCGGCAAACAACCGCATCCAGTGGCGCATACCGGCTTGAAAAAATTGTCGGAACCAACCGAACTGAAACAGTGGATTGCACAACATCATGATCTGTGGATACAACCCAAGATAGATGGGGTGGCGGTGACGCTGGTGTACGAACAGGGAAAACTGGTGAGAGCAATCAGTCGTGGCAATGGGCGTCAGGGCGAGGACTGGACCGACAAAGTACGTCAGATAAATGCGGTGCCAAAGCAATTCTCCGGTATGTCTGGCCGACTGGTTCTTCAGGGGGAGTTGTATCTACCTGTGGAGGGGCACCGTCAGCAGCAGTCCGGCGGTATCAACGCGAGATCTCAGGTGGCGGGTGAAATGCGGCGGAAACAGCCGTCGCCGCTGCTGCCGCGCATTGGCATATTTATCTGGGCCTGGCCGGATGGTCCTGTGGACATGCCGACGAGGCTTGCAGCATTACGGGAACTGGGGTTTGGGCTGACCGCCGATTACACGCAGCCTGTTTCCTCGCTGGAAGCGGCGACGCAGTGGCGTGAGCGCTGGTATCGTGCGCCGTTGCCGTTCGTGACTGATGGCGTGGTCGTGCGTCAGGCGCGTGAGCCTGCCGGGCGTTACTGGCATGATACGCCAGCGGAGTGGGCTATCGCCTGGAAATATCCGCTGGTGAACCGGGTAACGGAGGTCACCGGTGTTGATGTTGAGATTGGACGCACAGGCAGAATGACTGTGCTGCTGCAACTGCAACCAGTCATGCTGGATGATAAAACCGTCAGCAGGGTCAATCTTGGTTCGGTATCACGTTGGCGGCAATGGGATGTGCTGCCGGGGGATAGGGTCAGCGTCAGTCTGGCGGGGCTGGGTATTCCCCGGTTAGATGCTGTGGTGTGGCGTGGTGCTGTACGTGAAGCGATAACCGTACCGGACATGTCACATTTTGATGTTTTCAGTTGCTTGCGATGGAGCCGGGAGTGCCAGCCACAGTTTTTGGCCCGACTGGTATGGATGAGTGGGCGCAATGGCTTATCACTTAATGGCATCAATGAAGCCACCTGGCAGCGCCTGATCCAGCGTGGTGCGGTGGTTGACGTGGTGTCATGGCTGGCGCTTGAGCCAGCTCAACTGGCGACGGCTGGTGATTTCGGTGAACGACAGGTGGAGCGGATTTATCGCCAGTTTCAGCAGGCGCGCCGCCAGCCATTGCGACACTGGTTGCTGGCGTTAGGGTTGCCGGTGCCATCCAGCGCTCGACACGTGCTGGATGGCGTATCGCTTGAACAATTACAGCAGCGCTCAGTTGCACAATGGCAGCAGTTTTCCGGTATTGGCGTCCGACGAGCGCAGCGTATTCGGGACTTTCTGCACCATCCTGAGATTGTTCGGCAACTGACATGGCTCAACGAACAAGGGGTGAAATCATGACAGGTATACGTCAGAATTTATCAGGCCATAGCTGAGGTGGTCAGGGAGAGCTGATGGGCTATCACGATATTTCATCGCGGCGTCGGATACTTTGTCATCAACCTATTGGCTTTGATGAAAAAGGGATTGACGCTATGGTAGGCGCGCAGTAATATGCGCCCCGCATTCGGTGAGTGGCGCAGCCTGGTAGCGCACTTCGTTCGGGACGAAGGGGTCGGAGGTTCGAATCCTCTCTCACCGACCATTTTTAGAGCGGTAAAATCCCGATTGCCGTGACATAAAACTCGCATCTTACAGATAGCGAGTTTTTTTGTTTCTATCGTCTGGCGTGGTGTTTTTTTAACCGGTTCTTTCGCTTTTCAGATATGTTCATGTCAAATTCTGATTACAGTGTTATTTCTTCGAAATTTTAATGTCTTACTCCCCATTTTTTTGCCAGATTTTTTTTGGTTTTATTTATTATCTTGTTGTTTGTTTTTTATTTTTTTTCATTAATTTATATTATTGCTGCTTTTTGGGGTATTTTCGATTAGGTGAGAAAATAATCAAATTTATCATGAAATTATTAGGCTTTTTAATCTGGGTAAGCGAATAAAAGGTGAAAAAAACGACATGACTACGCCTGATAATTTTCAGTTAAGCCTGCGACTGCTGGCTTAGCGTGCCGATACAGGGTGCTTTCTGGGTTGCCAGCGTTTTGTACTGGCAGAGCAGCCATTGTCGGTGGATATCCATCGATATATCGCTGGCATGGGCCACAACTGCTATCAGTAGCCCACCGAGCAGTAACATTATCGACGGTTTATCATGCTGATTTATCTATTCTTCTGCGACGCTACATAACGCTGGATAACGGCTAACTGACGTTTGATAGCATTATCCACCACAGCAGGCAGCAGAGCATTGAGCCGAACGAACAACTTTTCCGGCCACCCCAGCCACCGACGTACGCTTTCCCGCTCCAGTACATTCACCGCGTGTTCCGCTACCTGGGACGGGCTGTCACTACGATAACCCAACTCCTGAGTCAGAATGTTTATTGCTGAGTTACTGTCGTTGGTTTTGATGGCTCTGGGTGCCAAATGCAGTACTTTAATTCTTTTGTGTGACAATTCGCGGTGCAGCGCTTCACTAAATCCGCGCAAGGCAAACTGGCTGGCGCAATATACGCTGTATCCCGGATAACCGATGCCGCCCAACGTAGAACCGATATTCATAATGATGCCGGGCGCATTGATGCTATCGAGCAGAGCATGAGTCAACAGGATCGGTGCTTCGGCATTCAGCAAAAGCTGTTGATGGATAGTCTCGTGGCTCTGATCCTCAAACAGACTGAACGTTGAAAGCGCCGCGTTATTAATCAGCACGTCCAGTCTGGCGTTGTCCGGAAAACATTCGGCCAGTGCGTCACGATCCTGTTCGTCGAAGAGATCCGCCAGCAGAATATTATGGTGATTGGCGTCAGGCAGCCTGCGCTGCAACGCCAGCAATGCCTGTTCGTTACGGCCAACCAAATAGAGTCTGGCACCTCTTGCAGCCAGCGCCAGCGCCAGTTCCTGGCCCAGATCGCTGCTGGCACCGGTCAGTAGAATACGTTTATTTTCGAGCTTCATAACTTAGTGCTCCGTGAAGCTGTGCAGCATATCGCCGTACAGCCGATACACCACGTGAGCGGCGTGAATAATGGCAGCCTGATCGGCTACATCGTTGATGTTATCCATCAGTTCCGCGCAGCAAGGGGGCAGAGTCTGATCTGAGTGATCTGGTGAATGCGGCTGGTGCGTGGCGTCGGATGACTGTTCGGTTGCAACTTGCCCGGCGATGTTGGGAGCGATATGCATATGAATGCTCTCTAATACATGCATCAGGCCGAAAATACTCATCGGATTGCCGCGTTGGATCTGGTCGTAAAAATAGGCTGCCATTAACTCTATCCACTGAGCGGACGCGCGCTGACGCCAGGTATCCGTTTCAACGCCACAGGCGCGAATGGTGTCGAGGAGCGATGCCTTATAGCCGTACTCGGCGTCAATGTACCGCACAATTGCCTGACGTACCCACTCCTGATGCTGGGGCACGCGCCCGCTCGCAGCCATTAATAGCGGCACGCTATAACTAACGTGATGGTAAATCTGTATCAGGAAGGCGATGTACATGTCCCCTGTAATTGTCCCCTGACGGCAGGCGTTAATCACCGGAGCCGACATCAACAGTTGTTGCGATGTTGACGTTGCTGATTGTAGTTGCTGATAAAAACTCATGTCTTACTCCTGTATGGCGCGTTGACAGTCGTTAAGGCGGCACCTGAGGATGCGATAGAGTCATGCTAGCGGGAGAGCATTAAGAGAGACTTAAGACAATTAAAAAATCGTTCCAATGTCAGCGCGTTGTTTTATTTGTTTGATAAACAGATAAATTTTCAATCATCAGGTGATGGCGGTCATCAGCGCAGGCATCGGCGTTGATGTTACTATCCGAAGGTGATGTTGATATCCAGTATAATAATCGGCCCGATAAGCAATGATAGAAACAGAACGGAGAAACGGCATGTTGACGTCGCGCCGTGCGCATCAGTTGGCGATTCTGGTGGTGATGGCCGGTGCCTCGCTAATCACGGACGCGACCCGCCCGTGATGGCCGTAAAATTACATCGTGTAGCGCACCCGCAACAACGCGGTGCGATCTACCGACCCGTTAAGACGCGCCATGACGGCATCGTATGGGCACAGGGTGCCGACCTCGGTTTTCTGACAGCCTTCCATTGAAAATTCACTGCGCAGCGGCGGATTTTCATTATCCAGCACGGTCAGCCCGCGAATCTGATCCAGTGATTGCGCCTGAAAGTAGATGCGTATGAAGCGTTGATCAGACCGCAGGTTGCGCCAGCGTTCGAAAACCAGACTACCAGCCGGTGGAATATTACCGCGCGGGTAATCTCCCATCTGCCAGGTGAAGCCCATCATGGCGCGTAGTCTGGCGATATTGGTATCGTGGGCTACGTATAACAGCCATTTGGCATCGGGCGGGTCATCTGCCTGATGCTTCGGGTTGAGCGCCAGCGCTATCTGGTTCATCAACACCGAACTGCCGCGACGAGCTACGTAGGGTAAGTCGTTAGTGAAGTCATAGCTAGCGGTTAGCAGCGGCATCAGTTCGGCGACCTCAGCGGCGGTTCTGACGTTACCGAATGCCACCTGACTGAGCGGATTATTGTTGCTGTAGGCCAGCACGATGGTTTCCACGATGTTGGCTAGCGCCTTGGGACCGTGCAGCGAGATGGTCCCTCTTTTGCTTTCCTTCACTTCCCAGGTCGTGCTGAATGCCGGGCAGGATTTATCTGGCAGGCAGACCGCGCGTTTCAGGCGGTCAATCGACGGCTGCCATTCCGCCTGGATCTGCGCGGCATTTTTGCCCTGCATCGCTTTTTGCAGGTCGGCTTTTACCCGCTCCTGATCAATCGATACGCCAGCCGTTTCGGCATGGAACAGCGGATCACTCTCTTCGCTTTCCGGGCCGTGAATGGCAACGCCACAGCCGGGGAAGACACCATCCATCAACGCCATAGCGGTTTCCCGTGTGCGTTGCAGCGGGCTGGCCCAGACGAACACATCGCCGGGCTTTGGGCAGCGTTGTTGAAGTAGCGCGTGCTGGCGTAGATAGCGCCCTTCATACTGTCCTTTTAATACTGCCGCCGCATAACCGTGACCAGTCAGTTCACCGTAATTTGTCAGCCAGGTCGGCCAGTTGCGACTGGTACCTGCCTGAATCGTTCTGACATTGCCTTCAGTCGGTGGTCGCACACCATGGCGGCTGACCTCCACCACTTTTTCCAGCGCCCAGCTTGTCGGGACGGTTTCCGCCTGTGCCCCTGCCCAGGGTAGGGTCGATAACAACAACCCGGCAACGCGCTTGCGTGTCAATAACATAATTAATCCTCAGTAATGTCTTTTGGCTACTGCCAAGGTTAAGCGATGGTGGCGACGGGAAGAATATTTTTTCTATGTAAGAAGCGAGGGGTTTTTTTTCAGTCTGTAAACAAGGCGGTGGTGGGAAAATATCTTTGGTTTTACCGATTAATCTGGGATGACAGTACATTAACTGAAACGTCGAAAAGCTGAGGTATTACAGCTTCAGGTGCATGAAAGTATCAGACGCATAGTCGTTAATTCCAGCCCCTTATCACCAAACGGTGCGACGGCAGCGATGTGAAAGTCAAGCGACTGATAACAGCGCATCGCGCTGTGGTTATGGCTAAATACCGACAACGAAATGGTATGCGCCCCAAATTGTTGCGCCGCCCGTTGGATGGCGGCCTTTAACATCGCTTGCGCCAGCCCAACCCCACGGAAGGCTGGGTCGATAAACACCCGACACAAGCGGCTGTGGTGTGGTTCTACCTGATACAACTCGATAAATCCCACAATGTTGCGCTGATGTTTGAACAGATAAGGGACAAACTGTGGGTTAGCAAGATGATTGGTAATCTGTGCGGTCGTGAGTGGAAACGAATAAGTGGGTCCGCCCCACAGCAGATTCAGTTCGTCACTCTCTATCCAGCGAGTCAGGCGCGGATAATCCGCTGGCGTAAAATCGATAAGCATCAGGGGTTGTTTCCTTACCTGTGTAGCGATTGGCGGCTGGCGACGCCAGCTTGCAGATAGCGAGTCATCTCGTCTTCCGGCACCATGCCGCCGCCGGTAGCCCAGATGACATGGGTACCTTGCAGACAACGCTGTGGCGTCAACGGGGCGCGTTGGCGGTAGCCCTGCTCTTCCTGCAGCAGCCGCAGAAAGCCCGGCGCGCCCGCCAGTGCGGACGGTTCCAGCAGAATGTGCTGGGTGTCGTGCATCACATGCAACAGCGCCAGCATGTCCTCATCCGTCAGCGTGTAGTAACCATCAATCAGTCGCTGCATGGCTTTGCCGACAAAGCCGGAAGGACGGCCAACCGCCAGACCGTCCGCCGTGGTGCGGTTACTGATACCAAAGTCCTGCACCGCTAATTGATCATGCAAGCCGGTGTAGACGCCCATCAACATGCAGGGGGATTCGGTCGGTTCGGCGAAAATGCAGTGCACGTGATCGCCAAATGCCAGTTTCAGCCCGAAGCTAATGCCGCCGGGTGCACCGCCGACGCCGCACGGCAGGTAGACGAACAACGGGTGATCGGCATCCACTGCCCGGCCCTGCTCGGCAAACTGTGCTTTCAGCCGTTCGCCTGCTACGGCGTAACCAAGAAACAGCGAGGTGGAGTTTTCATCGTCGATAAAGTGGCACAGTAGGTCGGACAGCGCTTCCCGGCGGCCTTGCGCCACCGCCTGACCGTAATCGCCATCGTACTCCACCACCCGCACGCCGTGCGTACGCAGCCGGTCTTTCTTCCACTGTCGGGCGTCGGCGGACATATGTACGGTGGTATCAAACCCCAGCCGGGCGCTGGCAATGCCGATCGACATGCCCAGATTGCCGGTAGAGCCGACCGCTATCTTGTGACGGCGCAAGCACTGTTGGCAGTCGTCATCCAGCAGGCGGCGATAATCATCGCTTTCCCGCAGCAGACCGTGGCGCAACGCCAGCTGTTCGGCATGGTACAACACCTCGTAAATGCCGCCGCGTGCTTTGACCGAACCTGCTACCGGCAAGTGACTGTCCAACTTCAGTAAAACTGACGGCGGCGCTTCCAGCCCGGCCTGTTGGGCGATGGTAGCGGCAAATGCCGGCACGGGCACCAGCTCTGATTCGATGATGCCGTTGCTGGCTTCCAGCTCCGGAAAAGCCTGTTGCAGCAAGGGGGCGAAACGTTGCAAACGCTGACTGGCGTCGGCCACGTTGGCAGCGGTTAACGGCACGTCACTCAGCGCGTCATTTACGGAAGTTGCCGCTGGGTTGAACCAACACACCGGCTGGCGATTCACCAGCAGAGCCAGCAGCGGAAAGTCGTGGAACCATTGCTGCAACGGTTTGCCGTGTAAGGTCTCGGCCATCATCGTCGTCTCCTGTTAATCGCCGTTGGTCATGTACTGTCGTTCATGCAGTAGTTGTTCATGCATGGTTGTTCATCATGCCTGTATTGACGGGAATTTGCCTGCCAACATAGCGGCTCTGATCGTTGGTGGTGTGGTTTTTTTATTTAATAATCAAATTGATATTTATTTTTTTATTCCCTATACAGAATTTTTATACTGGGACAAACGGCTTTTACGACAAATTTACCGCCCGGCGAGTAGCCTGACTGCGTGTCCCCGAATGGTGCGGCGGTAACCGAAGACGAATGGGGCCGGCAGGGGACCGTGATATGGCTCAGATACGCTGTGCGGCAGGCCCATTTCATCGGTGAAGTGAGCCTGCCATAGCGGGTCGTTGCAAGAGGAGGAGGCAATCATGAAAGTAAACGTGCTGGCAGCAGGTGGACTGTTACTGATGTTGCCATTAGGTGTGCTGGCGGTAGCGCCTTATCCGGTGGATGACAGCCATGAATTTACCGAGGCACAACGGGCGGAAATCCGTCGAATTGTGACGGAATATCTGCTGGCGCACCCGGATAAAGGGCAGGCGAGCGACCAGGCGCCTACTGGCGACAGATGCAGGTCGGCACATCCGGTGGCTGACAACGGCAAACTGAGTTCGTGCACCAACACGCAGTGGATGTGTTTGTCACAGTAAACCCGCGGGAGAAGCAGGAGGAAAAGGTAGTAAACAATAGGGTGGTTTTATTTCATTTATTTTGAATAATATCTGCAAATAAACTTGATTTTAACACTGAGTTAACAGGTCTATTATCACTTCCATCGAAAGCGAAGACGCTTTCAGTAAAGAAATAAACCGAATTCAACGTGAAGGATATTGACCATGAACGCTATCAAAAATATTGTTGCAGTTATCACCCTGACTACCGTTTCTTTCGGCACTTTCGCCGCAACAGAAGTTCAGCAGTCTGCCAGTCAGTCCATCGGCACCGTCAGCGCGACTGCCAATACGCTGGATGGTCTGCAGGCCAACCTGTCTGAAAAAGCGAATGCCGCTGGCGCTAAATCGTTCCGTATCATCTCTGCGACCGGCAGCGATAATCAACTGCGTGGTGTGGCTGAACTCTATAACTGATAACCGGTTTATCGTTATCACGCGCAACAATGGCCGCCTTCGGGCGGCTTTGTTGTTGGTGTACTACGCTGAACCTCGCATCACTTGCGTCGCTGATACTGACCTGATAGCGGTTATCAGGAAGATGGGCAACGTTCTGCGGTGCCTTGCTGAGTACATGGTGCAAATGCTGTTGTCCTGAAATAAGGTGGATAAAAACATTTATTCATTCCATATCGATTACCCACTCTCTATCTACATCCCCCAAATAAGCATTGAATGCTTTATCTCTCCAATAGAACCATCAAACAATCAGTCACAGTCAATCAATAAATAAATGTACGACCATGCTTTGTGACGCCGGTTAAATTAGTCATTTCAAAATGAAATTCATTGTTTTCATATTTAAATGCAGTGAGTTTGCAGAGTAATCAGAAACGTGATTCATATCACCAGGATAATCAACAACAAGAAAACAACATTTTTTAAATGGCTTTAAATATCAATGTATTGTGAGTGTAAGGGCGAGTGTGGATGGTTCTGGCATACGACGTGCATTTATAGGAGGGTAATTAATACTGGAGATAGTTAAATGGCGTACAAAATTTTGCTTCCTCAAGAAATTATGCAAGAAGGAAGAGAATATCTGGAAAGTCGTGGTTATGAGTTAATCACAGGTTCCGGGATGGAAGAAGAAGATATTATCCGTGATATCCCGGATTGTGACGGCATTATTGTCCGTTTATCTAAAATGTCCGACCGTGTATTTGAGGCGGCGAAAAAATTGAAAGTCGTGGTGCGTCATGGCGCAGGCTACGACACCGTAGATTTAGAGTCTGCGAAACGCCATGGAGTCGTGGTATTAAATGCACCGCTCGCCAATAGTATGTCTGTAGCCGAACTGGCAATATTTTATATGTTGCATTGCTCGCGTAATTTCAAGCTGGTTGAAGAAAAAATGCTTGAAGATTATTACTGGGCAAAACTGCGTACGCCGAAAGTCGAATTAGATGAAAAAACGCTGGGTTTAATTGGTGTAGGTAATATTGGCTCACGCGTGGCAATTAAGGCGTTACATGGCTTCAATATGAAAGTCATTGCTTATGATCCGTATAAAAACCAGGACCAGGTTCCTGAAGGCGTTGAGCTGACCGACGATTTCGACCGTATTTTTAAAGAAAGCGATTTTGTCTCTCTGCACTGCCCGACAACCGTAGAAACCATGGACTTTATTGGTGAAAAACAATTCTCAATGATGAAGCCGACGGCTTATTTCATCAATACGGCACGGGGCAAACTCGTGGATGAAAAAGCGTTGTATCACGCGTTAACCAGCAATGTAATTGCAGGCGCGGGTGTTGATGTGTTGAAAAAAGAACCCTTCGACCCGAACGACCCTATTTTCCAATTAAACAATATCGTTATTGGTCCGCATATCGGTGCGGCAACCAAAGAAGCGACTGATCGTGCGTCGCTGCATTCCGCCATCGGCATTGATGAAGTGCTGTCAGGTAAAAAACCATCCTGGCCAGTGCCGGGTTTTTAAGGAGAACATCATGTCTATTGGTAATCGTGTTTTTACTCAACGCCCGGCATTTGACGTTGAATTACTGAAACAGTATGAACAACTTCCGGCTGCGAATATCGCGGATACGATGAACCGAATTGCCGTACTGGGAAATGGTATTAAGCGCATATCTTCTCCCAAAAAGCCGATTATGGCGGGCTACGCCATTACGGTAAAAGCGCGTGCTGGCGATAATTTAATGTTGCACGCCGCACTGGATATGGCTAGCGAAAATGATGTGATTGTGGTGTCAAATGAAGGCGACCGTTCTCGTGCATTAATGGGCGAAATTATGGTGGCCTATGCCCATTACACCAAAAAAATCGCCGGTATTGTGCTGGATGGCCCAATCCGGGATATCGATGCCCTTTCAGTACTGGATTTCCCTCTTTATGCCACGGGCTCCAACCCGGCGGGTCCTTTTAAAGAAGGTCCCGGCGAAGTCAATACGCCGATTGCGGTCGGCGGTGTTGCGGTATGTCCTGGCGACCTGATTGTCGGCGATGCGGATGGCGTTATTGTCGTCCCTTTGGGTGATGCCGCTGCATTACTGGAAAAAGCAAAGGAATATGCAAAATTTGATGCCAGCAAAGTCGAAGCCGCTAAGAACGGCGCAGCAAGTCGTGCATGGGTGAAAAAATCATTAGACGAAAAAGGCGTTGAATTTATCGACGATATTTACCGCTGAATATTCTGATTAAAAATGGACGGGTTGTTGATACCGATAATGATGATTACGTTAGTCGTGATATTGGCATCATTGGCAACCGGATCGTCGATCTTAATCAAGCTGATATTTCTGAGGTCGAAACGGTTATTGATGCAGCCGGCTGTATTGTGATGCCGGGGCTGATTGATTTCCATTTGCATGTTTTCCATGGTGGGACAGCAATCAGTGTCAACCCCGATGTTATCTGTTTACCCAACGGCGTAACCAGTGTGGTGGATGCGGGAAGCAGTGGTTGGGTTAATTACCCCGTTTTTCGCAATACCGTCATTAACACATCCATGGTGAAAATAAAAAGTTACCTGAATGTGGTTAATGTCGGTCTTTCAACATTGGGCGGTGGTGCTACCGGGTATCTTGAAAATACCAACCCCGCTAACTATAACGTAGAAAAAATTGCGCAAACGCTGGCGGAGAATAAAGAAAATATTCTGGGTCTAAAATTACGTTATAGTCAGGATATCGCCAGAGGAAAAAACTACGCCAGCGATCCGTTCTTTGCATCAGTCGCGCTGGCACGGCAGCTTGATACCTCGATTTGTGTACACGTCACAGATTCGTTGCTGTCGGCAGATGAGCTGATTAGCCATTTCCAAACTAACGACATTTATGCTCACTGCTTTCACGGCACGGGGAACGCCATTCTCGATAAAAATGGAGATCTCTATCAGGGCATTAAAGAAGCGAAAGACAGAGGCGTTATTTTTGACTGTTCAAACGGCGTGGCGCATTTTGATTTTAATGTTGCTGGCAACGCGATGGAACAAGGTTTCTATCCCGATATCATCAGTACCGATTTAACACTGAGAAACAGTCTGCGTACCGACAAGGTATACAGCCTGCTTTTCGTCATGTCGAAATATCTCAATATGGGGATGTCTTTGTTTGATGTGATTCGTGCTGTAACGGTGACGCCTGCACGCCTGATGAACATGCAAGGCCGTATCGGTACATTACAACCTGGCGCGTTTGCGGATATCGCCATCGCTAAGCTGTGCAAGCAGAAGATCACATTTGAAGATACAAAAGGCAAGAAAATCGTCGGCGACCATTATATTGATAACTGCGCAACCATCTGTAATGGTCAGATTGTTTATCGTCGTTATAGCTTCTAGTTTTCGTTGATGATCAGCATTAGCTGATGACAAAAAAGGCTCTGTGTATACTCTGCATAGAGCCTTTTTTTATCATCCATCCGGATACAGGATATGCAGAATAGTGTACGTGATTTATATTATTGATAAAAAATAACTTAGTTATATAATTATTATGCATATTGTGTGGTATAACGGTTGGTGGATATATGAAAAATAATGATATCGTTATTTTTTCAGTTTCAAAGACGATTACTCAAAGAATTTCAAACGTGTTGATCGAAAGAGAGCTGGATATTCCTTTGTACGAATTTAATTACCTTGATGTTGTGGAAAAGGCGCTTGAGCTTATCCAATGGGGAACAAAGATTATTATTAGTCGTGGCGGGACCGCAGCATTGCTAAGAAGTAGTGTGAACATTCCCGTCGTTGAAATAGCACATGATATCTATGGCATTTATCGTATCATTCAGGAAGCTAAAAATAAATCTCAGAAAATTGCTGCTGTAGGGTTTCCGCAATTCTGCAATGTCCTTAGACATTATCAGAATATGACTAATGAAGAATTTAAAATATGTCAGGTATATAATCATTACGATATTGAAAGTGTTGTAAAAAGTCTCGCAGATAATGATTATCAGCTGGTGATTGGTGGACTGGCCGTTGCAGAGATGGCTAAAAAGTACAACCTTAATGTCGTGATGGGAGATACCGATAATGTCTCTATTGAGCAGGCGCTTAATGAAGCGTTTAATCTTTTAAAATATATAAATAAAGAAAATGAAAAGCTCTCAATGAGTTATTCAGCTTTAAACCAGTCTCGTGAAGCTATTATGTGTATCGATCAGACTGGAGAGATTATTAGTATAAATGAAAAAGGGAGTGAATTATTTCAGTGCAATCCTGGTGATAAGATTTTTAAAAAAGACGCTTTCAAAGATATTTTTGGCAGTATAATCAATGAAGTTGATGTTAAAGATCTGGTCATGGAAATTGATGGGGATATTATACATATCACTATTAAGCACTTCTCAAATAAGCAAAGCTTTTATAGTGTGATAACCGGGTTTAAACAAGATAATTCGCTGTGGATTAACTTGCGTAGTAATAAGAAGAGTAACCTTAAAGGGTTTGCGGCTACTTATTCTTTCTCCGATATTATAGGAAAATCAAACGCTATCTCTAAAACGATTGAAAGAGCAAAGCTTTATGCTCATCACGATTTACCTGTTAATATTTTTGGCGACACGGGAACCGGTAAGGAGTTATTCGCACAGAGCATTCATAATGCCAGCGCCAGATGTGCGGAGCCTTTTATTGCCATCAATTGCGCAGCAATTCCTGAAAGTATTCTTGAGAGCGAGTTGTTTGGTTATGCAGAGGGTGCATTTACCAATGCCCGAAAGGGAGGAAAACCCGGTGTCTTTGAAATGGCGATGAATGGTACTGTCTTTATCGATGAAATTAGTGAAGCGCCGCTATCAGTACAAGTGAAGTTATTACGAGTATTGCAGGAAAAGACGTTTACCCGCCTTGGTGGTGACTCGTTGATTGCGGCTGATTTTCGACTGATCACTGCCAGCAATAAGGATTTGAGTGAGCTGGTGAAATCCGGGGACTTCAGGCAGGATTTATACTATCGAATTAATATCCTTGAATTAAGATTGCCTGCCTTACATGAAAGATCTGATGATGTAATGCTGATTATTCATGATCTGCTATCCCGACAGGGTAAAAATCTCACATTCACTGATGATGCTGTAGATTTCATGAGTAATTATTCGTGGCCAGGAAACATTCGGGAATTACAGGCAATAATATACAGACTAATCGTTTTGATTAATGTTGATGTTGTTGATGAAAATATTTTGCGTAATATAAGTAAAATTACACTTTCCGATACGCATGATTTTACTGAAGATGCAGGATCGGAAGAGGTGGGTTTATTAAAGAAACAAGAGGAAAAACTGATTTGTCATATAATAAAGAAAACTGATGGTGATCGAATAAAAGCCTCTGTCATTCTTGGTATCAGCCCAACGACACTCTGGCGGAAAATGAAAGAATATAAAATTAACGATTGAGGCTCAGGCTACTGCCCAGATGCTCAAATCAGGAGGGGCGAATTAACCCTAACCCATGACTCAATTATCCAATGCCTGCGCGCACGCCCAGGCGGAACTCCAGGCCCATTGAAAATTGTAGCCGCCTAGCCAACCGGTGACATCCACCACTTCGCCGATGAAGTAAAGACCCGGCACCTTGCTGGTTTCCATTGTTTTTGACGACAGTTCGCGGGTATCAACGCCGCCGAGCGTCACTTCCGCGGTGCGGTAGCCTTCGGTACCATTAGGCTGAACCCGCCACTGTTGCAGTGTGGTTTCTACCTCGATTTGCTGCGGCTTATTAAGTTGTTTCAGTGTGACATCCGGCAACTGCCCTAATGTTTGCAGACATTCTACCAGCCGCTTCGGCAACCACTTCGACAACGTGTTTTTCAGGTTCTGGTTCGGGTGTGCCTGACGCTCGGCATTAAGACACTCAGCCAGATCAATCGTAGGCAACAGATTGATGGTGACGAATTCCCCCGGTTGCCAGTAGCTGGACAGTTGCAGAATCGCCGGGCCGGACAGGCCGCGGTGAGTGAACAGAATGTTTTCGCGGAATATGGTGCCGTTTTCAGCGCTCACTACCGCTGGCACCGACACGCCTGAAAGCGCCTGTAACTGTTCCAGCAGCGGCTTGTGCAGGGTGAACGGTACCAGTGCGGCGCGGGTTGGCAACACATTGAGGTCAAACTGTGCCGCCAGTTGATAACCGAACGGTGTAGCGCCTAATCCCGGCATCGATAGTCCGCCGGTGGCGATGACCAGCGCGCGCGCCTGCACTGGCCCGGTGCTGAGCTGCACCTGAAACTGCGCGTTTTTTTCCACCGAGACAACCTCGCTGCGCAGGCGCAGCGTCACCTTACCGGCTTCGCACTCTTTCATCAGCATATCGACAATATGTTGCGCAGAATCGTCGCAAAATAGCTGGCCAAGGGTTTTTTCGTGATACGCGATGCCATGGCGGGTTACCAGACTGATGAAATCCCACTGGGTGTAACGGGCAAGGGCGGATTTGCAAAAGTGCGGATTATGCGACAGGTAAGCCGCAGGTTCGGCGTACAGATTGGTAAAGTTGCAACGTCCACCACCGGACATCAGAATTTTGCGGCCCGGTTTTTTGCCGTTGTCCACCAGTAGTGCACGCAGCCCTTTCTGGCCTGCCTGTGCCGCGCAAAATAACCCAGCTGCGCCTGCGCCAATGATGATTACGTCAAACTGTTCCACGTTGTTCTCCTGCTATGCCGCCCGCTGATTAGTGGGTGGCCGATTATAGGTGATGTCCGATTGCAGATCACCTGACAAGGCGAGCCTTGCATCAGGCCGCGCCTTCGCTGGAACCCGTGTTATTTTTTCAGGTAACAAAATGTGTTTATGATAAAGAGTAATAATGCATTGATTTTAATTAATTAAATGGTTATCAACGGCAGGGTTGGCGTAAATTAAGTCAAAATAATGTCATATTTTTCTTTTCCCGTTTCAGCTTGTCACCGATAATGCGCCGCGTTCATGACCACTACATGGCCTAACACATATGTTACATTTATTTGCCGGGCTTGATTTCCATACCGGTTTAATGTTGATTCTCGCTCTGCTGTTTGTCCTGTTCTACGAAGCTATCAATGGCTTTCACGATACCGCCAACGCGGTGGCTACTGTTATCTATACCCGTGCGATGCGTGCCCAACTGGCGGTTGTCATGGCCGGTGTTTTCAATTTCCTTGGGGTATTGCTGGGGGGGCTGAGCGTGGCGTATGCCATCGTTCACCTGCTGCCAACCGATTTGCTGCTGAATGTCAGTTCTACTCACGGGCTGGCGATGGTGTTTTCTATGCTGTTGGCGGCGATCATCTGGAACCTGGGGACCTGGTATTTCGGGCTGCCGGCTTCCAGTTCTCACACCCTGATCGGTGCCATTATTGGTATTGGTTTGACCAATGCGCTGGTGACCCATACATCGGTGGTGGATGCGCTCAATATTCCTAAAGTCGTTAGCATTTTCCTGTCGCTGCTGGTATCGCCGGTGGTCGGTATGATCATCGCCGGGTTGATGGTGTATCTGCTGCGTCGTTACTGGAGCAGCAATAAGAAGCGTCAGCGCGTTCACCTGACGCCAGCCGAACGCGAGAAACAGGATGGTAAGCGCAAGCCGCCGTTCTGGACCCGTACGGCGTTGATCTTGTCTGCGGTGGGGGTGAGCTTTTCTCACGGCGCCAACGACGGTCAGAAAGGTATTGGCTTGCTTATGCTGGTGCTGATTGGCGTGGCGCCTGCCGGGTTTGTGCTGAATATGGATGCGTCGGGTTACGATATCAGCCGTACCCGCGATGCGGTGATGAACCTGCAAAGCTATTACCAATCTCACCAAACATCACTGGCGCATGTGATCGATTTGTCGCACCCGGTGATCCCGGCTCCGGAAAACGTGATTCCGTCTACCGGCAACAAACCGGATTTTCACTGTGATACCTCTCGCGCCTTGATCGCCATTGACCGTGCGCTGGGTCTGCTGAATAACGTAAAAAGCTACGGTGAACTGGCTGCGGAAGATAGAGCCCGTGTTCGTCGCTTGTTGATGTGTATCTCCGATACGCTGGATCACGTCGTCAAGCTGCCGGAAATTCCGGCTGATGATAAACGCCTGCTCAATAACTTGCGTAGCGACCTGCTGTATACGGTGGAATATGCTCCGCTGTGGATTATTGTGGCCGTGGCGCTGGCGCTGTCGCTCGGTACCATGGTGGGCTGGAAGCGCGTGGCGGTCACCATTGGCGAGAAGATTGGTAAAAAAGGCATGACCTACGCGCAGGGCGTTTCAGCGCAGGTGACGGCAGCCATCTCGATTAGCATCGCCAGCTATACCGGTATGCCGGTTTCCACGACGCATGTGCTCTCATCGGCTGTAGCCGGAACCATGATCGTCGATGGCGGCGGCGTGCAGGGGAAAACCGTGAAAAGCATTCTGCTGGCCTGGGTGTTTACCCTGCCGGTATCGATGCTGTTGTCCGGCGTGCTTTACTGGCTGGCGTTAAAACTGATTTAACCTGCGGTGATGAAACCGCAAGGTGACAAGGCAAGACAAATAAGAAAGGCGGCCACCAGGTCGCCTTTCTGCTTTTCGTGTATAGCGTTGATGAGTTGATAGGTTGATAGGTTTATAGGAACACGACCGGTTTATGCCGTCCGCTGGTGTCTCGCTTCAGTGCCAGATGATCAGGCCAACGAGGCTCACTACCACCAGCCCGCACAAGGCGGAAGTCAGCAGAAACTGACCACGCACCCGTGCGCAGCGACGGATGAATTCAGGGTCGTGATGGTCAAGATAACGTTGTGCGTAGATATAGCGAACCAGCCGTAACTGCTTGCTGGGCTGCCCGTGGGAGGTGAAAAAGCCACCTCCGTCCACATACTGATAAAGCAGCGGGTCACAGTCTCTCAGTATCAGCAGCAGCACTCGTAACGAAGAATAATATCGCGCCATATTGATGACACAGACGACACATAAAGCCCAGAAAAGCGCAAATGTACTAATCATCATGCTTCCCTCCCGGATTATGACCCTCCAGATGCTGGTATGTGTCTGATCCTGATGACATCACATCTGTGGGTATTTATGCCACACGTTATTCACGCGATGTTATGGGGCTGCCAGATCATGGCGAGTTGCCCAGGTGCTTTTCTGCACCCTCTGTATCCCTGCCGGAAGATGGACTAGCACAGCCCTTCTTCAATTTCATTGTAGAAGAGCCTGGTGCTTTTTTTCCATACCTGACGCAAGGTTCATTACCCGCCCAAAACATCATCACGTCTTTTGATCTGGCATCGGCTTCTACGCCGTAGGCCCTGTTCTTTTCAACTACACTTTATCTATGTGCGTGCGAGAGTCTTACCCGTTATTAAGGCTTCACTCTTGTAGGTAGTATCGGCGCGAACGGGTGGTCACTTCAGGGTACATCCGTAAAACCGTTACAAAATATGTGGTGTTGTGATCTATTGAACATAACCCTGAATTATGTGGGTGTTATGCTCATAACAGCCATTGGTTATCAGACTGGCAGGAGAAATATCTGCTGACCCATCAGTTAGTCATTACGGAAGGAGCTTAATTATGGCTTACAAACACATCCTTATTGCGGTTGATCTGTCACCGGAAAGTAAGGTGTTAGTGGAAAAAGCGGTCTCCATGGCGCGACCGTATGATGCCAAAGTCTCTTTGATCCATGTTGACGTGAATTACTCCGATCTTTACACCGGGCTGATCGATGTCAACCTGGGCAACATGCAGCAGCGCATTTCCGAAGAAACCCATCATGCGTTGAAAGAGTTGGCGGACAATGCCGATTATCCTATCTCGGAAACCCTGAGCGGCAGTGGCGATTTGGGTCAGGTGCTGGTTGACGCTATCCGTAAGTATGATGTTGACCTGGTATTATGCGGTCACCATCAGGATTTCTGGAGCAAATTGATGTCGTCTGCACGTCAGCTGATCAATACCGTGCATGTCGATATGTTGATTGTGCCGCTGCGTGATGACGAGGAGTAAGCTGCCTGAACGGTTCTGATGTGCATAGTGAATAGATAGACGACATGGATGGCAAAATAAAGGCATAGCCAGCGGCTATGCCTTTATTGGTTGCAGTGCGCTAATGAGTACGGAACACCTGTATCAGTTGCATCAACTGCCGGGCTTGTTCCTCCAGTGAGGCTGCCGCAGAGGTTGCCTGTTGTACCAGCGCGGCGTTCTGTTGGGTAACGCCATCCATTTCATGCACGGCCTGCGTTACCTGACTGATGCCGCGTGATTGTTCATCGGAGGCGGCGACAATCTCGCTGATGATGTCGTTGACCGAGGTGACGGCAGACAGCATGTCTCGCATGGTTTTCCCGGCACTTTCCACCATGTTGACCCCATGACCTACCCGTTCGGCGGACTCACTGATCAGCGCGGTGATGTCCTTGACGGCACTGGCGCTGCGTTGGGCCAGGCTGCGTACCTCGCCGGCCACCACCGCGAAACCGCGGCCCTGTTCGCCAGCGCGTGCCGCTTCCACCGCCGCATTGAGCGCCAGAATATTAGTCTGAAAGGCAATACTGCTGATGATTGTCGTGATCTCACTGATTTTCTTTGAGCTTTCGTCGATGTTACCCATCACGCTGACTACCTGACTGACAATCTCGTCGCCGCGCTGGGCAATCTGTGCCGCGTTTTGCGTTAGCCGGGTGGCGCTGTGCGCGTTATCGGCGTTTTGCTTCACGGTAGCGGTAATTTGCTCCATGCTGGCGGCGGTTTCTTCCAGCGCCGACGCCTGCTGCTCAGTACGGGATGCCAGATCGACGTTACCGGCTGAAATTTCCGCCGCACCGTGACTGACCGATTCGCTGGTGGACATCAGTTGCTCTACGATATTGCGCAACTGCTGCTGCATTTCCGACATCGCATAAAAGATGCTGCTGGTGTCTTTGGGTTGCACTGGAATGTGGAGCGTCAGGTCCCCTTGCGCCACGGCCAGGGCAATTTTTGCCGCTTCCGTCGGCTCACCCCCTATCGGGCGTAACACCTTGCGGGTGAGGATAATGCTAATCACCCCGGATACGACCAGAATACTCAGTAGCGTCATGAATGCGCTGATGTAACGTAACCGCACTAATTCGGCCATCACCACCTGTTCGGGTACCGCTACGCCCAACATCCATGGCGTGCCGGTATTGCCGATAGTAATTGGCAGATAGGCATTCATCATTTCTGTTTTGGTGAAAGAGCTCATGCGGGTGGAAAAAAACGGCGTGCCTGATTGAATGCTTTCCAGCAGTTTGGGGTCGCCTTCCAGTTTTTTGGTAATGCGAGCCGCATCCGGATGGGCGATATAGTTACCATTGGATGAAAACATCATGGCATAGCCGGCTCCACCAAACGGCTTAATGTCATTGATCGTTTTTTGCAGCGTCGCCAGCGAAAAATCTGCCGTGACGGAGCCATAAAATTTGCCGTTAATCATGATAGGCACAGCGATGGAGGTGAGCAGCACATTGACCCCGTTATAAGGATAGCTGTAAGGCTCCAGGATCACCTCTTTTTGCAGTTTGCGAGGCAGTAAGTAGTAGTCGCCGCTACCGGGAGTTTCGTAGTCAGTCAGGGTGTGCAAGGCAACGTTGCCATTATTGTCGCGGTCTACATAGCGTACGAATCGACCTTTCGGGTCTTGATCGGGTTGGCCGGCGTACTGTGCATCTTTCCCATCAAAGGCATTCGGTTCGAAAGCCAGCGACATAGACAGTAACTCAGGGTGGTTCTTGAGGGTACTTTTCAGTATTTGTTCCGTCGTGGCGCGATCCGGCAAACCGGACTCACGCAAGCTGACAACGTCTTGCATCAGACTCCGTGCGGCAAACAGCGCTACATCAATACGACTTTGCACGGAATAGGCGCTGGCCGTGGCGGTTTGCTCCAGTACCTGTTGGACGCTGGCTTTTTGCTGTTGACCTGACTGCCATAGCAAAAAGCCAATAATAGTGGAAAATCCTATGGCGATGATGATGACAGTGGTGACGAGCACCAGCGTCCGGGTAGAGAGCGTATTTTTTCTTGTCTGCGTGTCTACCGTACTGACTGAAGAAACCGCAGAGGAAGCATAAGGGACCAACGGGTTAGGCATAGCAGTACTCCACTGTACAACTCCATTAATGAATTAAATAAACATAACAGCGGTAATGAATACAGCCAGGCAAAAAGATGAATTTTTTACTGTATTCATAGCTAGCATCGGTCTTAGTGTAAGTTTCTTTAATCAATAACAGATGACATGTCAGTGGATTTTCTGGCCTCTCCCGGCGAAATCGCGTTAGCATATCGATAATGAAGTTGATTACTGGGGAAATCATGGCGATAAAACTGATTGCGATTGATATGGACGGCACGTTGCTGACGCCGGAAAACCATATTTCGCCCGCGGTGCAACAAGCGATTGCCGCTGCCCGTGAAAAGGGCGTGTATGTGGCACTGGCGACCGGGCGTCCGTTCATTGGCATCGAACGCTACTTGAAACAACTGGCGTTGCAGCAGGATGGACATTACTGCATCACCAACAATGGCGCGTTAGTGCAGAGCACATTGACGGCTGAGTGTGTGGCACAAACGACGTTGAGCTTTGAGGATTACCTCTATTTCGAGGCGTTGTCGCGTGAGCTGGGCGTGCATTTCCACGCGCTTGATTTCAATTATGTGTATACCGCTAACAAAGACATTAGCGCCTACACCGTGCATGAGTCTCACCTGACCAGTATGCCGCTGAAATACCGGGCGGTAGAGGAAATGGACCGCAATCTGCGTTTTCCAAAAGTGATGATGATAGATGAACCCGACGTGCTGGATGCCGCTATCGCCCGCATTCCGCGTGAGGATTTCACGCGTTACACCATCATGAAAAGCGCCGCGTTCTATCTGGAGATTCTGGACAAGCGCGTGAATAAAGGCGAAGGGGTAAAAATGCTGGCGCAACACCTTGGCCTGGAACGTGATGAAGTGATGGCGCTGGGTGATCAGGAAAATGATTTGGCGATGATCGAGTTTGCCGGGCTGGGTGTGGCAATGGGCAATGCGATTGACAGCGTCAAGGCGGCGAGCCAGTTTGTTACCCGCTCTAATCGTGAAGATGGCGTGGCTTACGCGATTGAGAAGTTTGTGTTGAATGTCTGACCTGTGCGGGCCAGACATTCAGGAGCGTGCGGCAGGTTAGTCGTTAAAAAACGTCTGTTTGATGGCCAGCTCGACGCCGCGCACTTCCGCCAGCCCTTTCAGCCGCCCGATGGCAGAGTAGCCGGGGTTGGTTTTCTTCTTCAGGTCATCCAGCATCTGGTGGCCGTGGTCAGGTCGCATCGGAATGGCGCGGGTGTTGCCCTGCTGACGACGACGATGTTCTTCCGCCAGAATCGCTTTCACCACCTTCACCATGTCCACATCGCCATGCAAGTGAGCCGCTTCGTGGAAACTTTTCGGGTTGTCCTCGCGGCAGGTGGCACGCAGATGGGTGAAGTGGATACGATCAGCGAAGGTTTCGATCATGTTCACCAGATCGTTGTCTGCCCGCACGCCGTAAGACCCGGTACACATGGTAAAGCCATTATGGATGCTGTCCACGGTGTCTTTTAACCACTGCATATCCTCGATGGTGGAAACGATGCGCGGCAGGCCGAGAATCGGGCGCGGCGGATCGTCTGGATGCACCGCCAGTACAATGCCGGCTTCTTCCGCCACCGGTACGATTGCCCGCAGGAATTCCGCCATGTGTTCACGCAGTTTCGCCTTATCGATACCGTCGTATTGCGCCAGTTGGGCGCGGAACTGCTCCAGTGTATAGCCTTCTTCAGCACCCGGCAGGCCGGCGATGATATTGCGGGTCAGCTTGTCTTTGTCGGCATCGGTCATGGCGGCGAAATACGCGGCAGCCTGACGCTGTTCTTCATCGCTGTAGTCGGCGGCAGCGCCAGCGCGCTTAAGCAGGTGCAACTCAAACGCCGCGAAAGCGGTGTGATCGAACCGCAGTGCTCTGGAACCGTCCGGCATCGGGTATTCCAGGTCAGTACGGGTCCAGTCCAGCACCGGCATGAAGTTGTAGCACACGGTATCGATGCCGCAAGCGCCCAGATTGCGCAGTGACTGCTGGTAATTGGCGATATAACGTTGGTAGTCGCCGGTTTGGGTTTTGATGGCTTCGTGCACCGGCACGCTTTCCACTACCGACCAGGTCAGCCCTTTTTCCGCCAGTATTGCCTGACGTTGCTTAATCTCTTCAATGCTCCACACTTCGCCATTAGGGATGTGGTGCAGCGCGGTGACGATACCGGTCGCGCCCGCCTGGCGGGCATCATCCAGCGACACCGGATCGTTGGGGCCGTACCAGCGCCAGGTGTGTTCCATAATGTAGCTCCTTAAGCTATATACCCGGCATACTTCAAGTTGCAGATGCGTTGGCTTTCCTCACTCACCCCAGTCACTTACTGATGTAAGCTCCTGGGGATTCGCTGCGTCGCCGCGTTACAAGGCTCTTGGCGAGCCTTGCCCTGTCGGGCCAACGTACTACGTTGTTCAACACGCAAGCGTGTTGTCCTGCAACTCGAATTATTTTGGGTATAGATTGGGAAATAGTGAATATTAGATGGTCGGTCTGGTGGCCTGACCGCCTGACCAGCTCACTATTCACCACCTGTAGCGATATTTCTGTGATTTAGATCACGTAAGCACCAGCCAGGAGAGCGATGTGGAAGCCGCAGGTGAGGCGGGGGCATTTACTTTTCTGGCGTTTTAGCGGCTATGGTAAGCTGTGGGGTGTTGTTTACAGAACATATGGTTAGGACACGACTGACGGGGGAATCCGGAGGGGATATGGTATTACCCACACTGAAGGTTGAGCGGCTGTACCGGCAGATCTCCACACTGCTGATTAACTGCATCAGGAACGGTCAGTTTGTGGCCGGGCAACTGTTGCCTTCGGAGCGTGAGCTGGCGAAACAACTGGGGGTGAGCCGCTCGTCCATCCGTGAGGCGCTGATTGCGCTGGAAATCACCGGTTGGGTGGAAATCCGCACCGGCAATGGCGTCTATGTCAATGATCCGCTGCCGGAAACGCTACCTGCGGCGTTGCCGGAAGACGAATTCAGCCTGCGGGCGTTTATTCAGGCCCGTCAGGTCTACGAGGCGATGATGGCGGAACTGGCGGCGATACATGCCAGCGACGAACAGCGCGCCGCGCTACAGGAAATCACCCGCGATTTGTCCCGCCTGCATATTAATGACGCGCAGTTTTTGCATGAAGACAAGCGCTTCCACCTGCTGGTGAGCGAAATGTCTGGCAATGAAGTATTGCAGGACATGATGGAATACCTGTGGAACAAGCGTCAGAGTAGCCGGTTTGTCCGGCTGGAAACGCTTTACGCCGACTCCGATTTTCCCCGCACCATGAATCAGGATCATACCGATATCGCGGATGCCATCATCGCGCGCGACCCTGCCCGTGCGCGTATCAGCATGGAGCGTCACCTCCAGCATGTGTACGATCATCTGTTCAGTGGTGCTGATGAATAAACCATGAATCAGTTGGCGTGTACGGTGTCTGAAATGAAAAAACCCCAGTGGGACACAGGCACCGGGGTTGAGGGATAATGATGAATATGCGGGCGATTTATTTGTAGATCGTCGCGTTGCCGTGCAGGGTATCGTCGCCGCCAGCGTAGGTAATGGTGTAGGCGGAAGCGCCGGCTGCGCTGGCTTTGTGCGCCAGTTTGGTTTGCAGCGACGTCAGGTCGTTGGCGGTGGCGGAAACTGCGCCGATTTTTTCCAACTGCTGAGCCTGTTCATAGCTAACGTTGTGAGCGGCGGCAAAAGAGCCAAAAGATACGGTGGTAAGAACGGCTGCGATAGCGATAGTTTTGATGTTTTTCATGTCTCTTTCCTTTTTTTCGGTAACCCTGGTGAAGGCGTTTGTACTTTCGATAACGGAATTCGATAAGGAAAGGTTACGCCCTGTTGGCCTTCGTGAAAAACGGAGGTTGTTGACGCTATCTTTCTACTTTTTTGACCAACAATACAGTCAGGTATTGTAAACAAACCGCTGATTTTCATTGTTTTTGTCATTCATTGCGCGGTTTTTTATGATATGCCAAGTTAATTGGGTAAGGCGGGGAATCTGTGATGAATGAAGACAGGCAGATAACATTTGGGGCGTTTTCACATCAGCTCACCAACATCAATATCTGGTCATGTGATGGAAACTGGCTGATTTATGATGTCCGGCCACATGGGTCTTCATTTACCGGTTTGACGATTGAGCGCGTCAATGTAGAAACCCGCGAGTGCGAGGTGCTTTACCGTGCCGGGCAAGGCGCGCATGTTGGTGTCGTGACCGGCAGCCCGGTACCGCCGCAACGTTATGTGTTTATCCACGGGCCGGAAAACCCTGACGCGCACTGGCAGTACGATTTCCACCATCGCCGTGGCGTGGTGATAGCCGATGATGACCGCCAGCAGGCCACGACGCTGGATGCCTGCGTGCTGACGGCACCCTATCTGGCTGGCGCGCTGCGCGGCGGTTCTCATGTGCATGTGTTTAGCCCGGACGGCAGTCGCCTGAGCTTTACCTATAACGATCATGTGCTGCATGAGCGTGACCCGGCGTTGGATCTGCGCAATGTCGGGGTGGCGGTGCCGCTACATTCGGTGACGGCGCCACACCGTCATCCGCGTGAGCACGACGGTAGCCATTACTGTGTGCTGGTGAGTCATACCACGCCGCAGCCACGCCCCGGCAGCGATGAGATCAACCGCGCCTACGAGGAAGGCTGGGTAGGGACTGAGGGCTATTTGCGCCCGGATGGCCGTCGCCAGCGCTGGGCGCTGGCGTTTATCGGCGATACGTTGTCGGCGCGCGGTGAGAAAGTGCCTGACGTGTTTATTGTTGATTTGCCAGAACAACTGGACGATTACGCCCACCCCGGCGAGAGGCCGTTGGGCGGTACTGATGATGCATTGCCTGCGCCGCCTGCCGGCGTGCATCAGCGGCGGCTCACTTACACCGCCGACAGGCCGCACCCCGGCGTGGTCAATCAGCCGCGCCACTGGCTACGTAGTTCGCCGGACGGCAGCCAGATTGCCTTTCTGATGAAAGATGATCACGGCATTGTGCAGTTGTGGACGGTATCACCGAATGGCGGCAAGCCGCGTCAGGTCACGCAGGGCGACTGGCCGGTGCAGTCGGCATTCAGCTGGCATCCTGACGGAAAACATCTGGCGTTTATTTGCGACAACAGCGTGATGCTGTGCGAGGCGGCAACCGGGCAATTGATTCGCCAGACCGTGCGCAGCGAATTACCGCCAGTGGGGGATGCCGTGGTGTTTTCACCAGACGGTAATCGCATCGCTTATCTGCGGGATATTGATGGCTGTAACCAGATTTTTGTGGTGACGGTCAGGCGTTAACAGTCGTTTTTCCTGACCGGCGGCAGGTCCAGATTGACCCGTCGCCCATGGTTTTCCCCTCTTCTGTTGTTCCCTTACGGTCTTCACCCCATCGTGGTTTGGGTTACCTGATAAAGCCGTTTCCTTTCAAGCGATTGTTTTTTATTCACCGATCTGCCTCACAGTTCGTAACAAAAATCATTGTCATCGGTCTTGTGCTTCAAATACATTGCTAACTCGACGCAGCAAAGAGGTTTCAACATGAAAGACGGTTGCTTTATCGGTGTGGATGTCGGGTCGGCCAGCGTCAGAGCTGGGGTGTTTGACGGCAATGGTCAGCGTCTGGCGTTTGCGGTTCGGCCTATCGAACAGTTTCATCCCCGCCCTCACGTGGTGGAGCAATCGTCGGTGGATATCTGGCAGGCGGTCGGTACTTGTGTGCGTGAAGCGCTAAGCGTGGCGGCGGTTGATCCTTCGCAGGTGCGCGCCATCGGCTTTGACGCCACCTGCTCGCTGGTGGCGGTGGGGATGCAGGGGCAGCCGGTATCGGTGGCGGAACAGGACGACCCGCAGCGGGACATCATCATGTGGATGGATCACCGTGCCGCAACCGAAACCGCTGATATCAACGCCACCGGCGACGAGGCACTGCGCTATGTGGGTGGTGAGGTCAGCATTGAGATGGAACTCCCCAAGATCCTGTGGCTGAAACGCCATTTCCCGGCACGTTATCAGCACGTCTGGCGCTTTTTCGATCTGGCGGACTATCTGGTGTGGCGTGCCACCGGCACAGATGCGGCCAGCGTCTGCACGTTGACCTGCAAGTGGAACTATCTGGCGCACGAAAACCGCTTTAGCGACAGCCTGTTGCAGGCGGTTGGGCTGGCTGACTTGCCGCAGAAAATTCCGCCGCGCATCCTGCAACTGGGTGAGGCTGCCGGAACGCTGGCGGCTGACGTGGCGCACGACTGGGGATTGCCGGAAAACGTGGTGGTCGCCGGCGGCATTATTGACGCTCATGCTGGCGGGCTGGCGCTGGTGGGCAGTGAACCGCAGGGGAGTCTGGCCATCATCAGCGGAACGTCTAACTGCCATATGCTGGTCAGCCGTCAGCCGGTCGAGGTGCCCGGCGTATGGGGACCGTACTGGGGAGCGATGTTGCCGCAGTGGTGGCTCAACGAAGGCGGGCAGAGCGCGGCGGGGGCGCTGGTGGAGTGGACCTTGCGCCAGCATGTGCAATGGCCGGTGTTGACCGCGCAGGCGGAACAACAGCGCCGTAGCCCGTATGCCGTGCTGAACGAGTGGGTAGCGTCGCTGGAGCAGCGTGAACTATTGCCGACCCGTCATCTGCATGTGCTGGCGGACCACCACGGCAACCGCTCACCGCGCGCCAACCCGGCTGCACGCGGCATGGTGATGGGGCTGACACTGGAACAGGGACCGGACGCGCTGGCGCGGCTCTATCTGGCGACGTTGCAGGCTATCGCCTACGGCACCCGGCACATTATTGAGGCGTTGAATCAGGCCGGTCATCGTATTACCCGGCTGGTGATGTGCGGCGGCGCGACCAAAAATCCGCTGTGGCTGCGGGAATACGCCGCCATTACGGGTTGCGATATTCAACTGGCGAGTGAGGAAGATGCGGTCACGCTCGGCGCGGCGTTGCTGGGGGCGGTGGCGTGCGGGGCGTATCCTTCGCTGCCGCAAGCGGCACAGTCGCTGGTGCGCCCCGGCTTGCTTATCCGCGCCGATCACCGCCATCAACCGTTTCACGATGCTAAATATCAGATTTATTTGCAGATGTATGACTACCAGCAGGCCGCACAGCAACAGATGCGCCGTCACTGATAGCCGAATTTTTCCGGCACTGTCCGGAGCCGACACCAGGAGTTACCTATGTTGACACTGAATCTTCCCGTTTCACCCCGCTGGCTTTCCGTCGGCGAGCGCGAGGTCTTGCTGGTTACCAATGCGGACTTGCGGGAATCCGCCAACCTGACCTGCTGGCCAACCCAGCAGCAGTTTGAAAGTCGCCTGCAGAGCGCACTGGAGCACCTGGGATACCGCATGACGCGCGCTCATGCGGTGGACAACGCCCGTGGGCACGGTTTCATCAGCAGCCAGCGGGAAGGCAGCGACGTATTCGCCGCGCTCGACCCTGATGCGCCAGTGATTGTGTTGCTGACCGCCTGGCAGTATTCCCACCATATCGCCCCGTCGCTGGTGCATCATCGCGGCCCGGTGCTGCTGCTGGCCAACTTTGACGGCACCTGGCCGGGACTGGTGGGGATGTTGTGTATGGCGGGCTGTCTGACCAGCCTGGGGCGCGGTTATTCCCGGTTGTGGTCGGAAACCTTTGATGACGACGCGTTCCGTCAGGGGCTGGCGACCTGGCTGCGCGACGGTGCGGTGAACCACAAAACCGGCTACCTGCGCCCGGTGTCGGCCTCTCACCCGGTGCTGGCGACAGCTGCCGGACAGCTTGGCCGTCAGGTTGGGGAATACATTCTGCGACACAAGGCGATTATCGGGCTGTTCGACACCTTCTGCATGGGAATGATCAACGGCATGTTCCCGCAACAGGCGATGATCAATATCGGTATGCCGATTGAATCGTTGTCTCAGTCGGCGTTGCTGGTGGAGATGGCGAAGGTGCCGTTCGCCCTGCGGGAAAGCTGCCTGACATGGTATGAACAGCGCGGTATGCGCTTTGAGTTCGGCGATGACGGCAGCCGCCAGTTGACGCGCGATCAGGTGCTCGAACAGTGTGCGATGATGATTGCCATGGCGCGCTTCGTGCAGCGTTTCGGGCTGTCGGCGGTTGGCGTGCAGTATCAACAGGGGCTGAAGGATAGCTGCGCCGCGTCCGATTTCGCCGAAGGCGCGATCGGCAATGCGGAGCGTTTCCCGCTGCCGGATGAGCAAGGCGAGCCGATTCGTCCTGACGTCGCCATTCCCTGTATCAACGAGGTGGACATGGGCAGCGCCATTCCGCAGGTCATGTTGTGGCACTTGTTGCACGGGCTGGGATTACCGGCAGAAACCACGCTGCACGATATTCGCTGGGGCAGCGAATATCAGGGCGTGTTTTACTGGGATTTGGAAATTTCCGGCGCGGTGCCGTTCGCTCACCTCAAAGGCGGCATTGCCGGTGCTACCGGCTATCGCCAGCCGCCGATGTTCTTCCCGTATGGCGGTTCAACTATTGCTGGTCAGGGCAAAGCGGGGCGTTTTGTCTGGGCGCGGGCGCACTACGAAGGAACGCAGGTTGTCATGCATGTCGGTACCGGTACCGCGGTGGAACTGCCTGCGGACGAGTTCGAGCGCCGTCGCCGTGCCACCAACTATGAGTGGCCGCTGCTTAATGCGGTACTGGATGGCGTCACCCGCGACGACCTGATGGCAGGCCACCAGAGCAACCACCTGACGGTGGCGTATGTAGACGACGATAAACTTGCTGAGGTGCTGAAAGCTTTTGTTGCTCAGGCACTGACGCAGCATATCCGGGTATGGGCGGCGGGCGATGCTCACCAACTGCTGGCGGAGTAAATCATGACTAACGACAATCCATCCTTCAGCGATGAAAACCAGTACACTGGCATTTGGCCGGTGATGCTCACCCCGTTCGATGTGCGTGGTGAAATCGACTACGCCTCGCTGGCGCGGTTGGTGGAGTGGTATCTGAATGCCGGCGTACACGGACTGTTTGCCGCCTGCCAGTCCAGTGAGATGTTTTTCTTAAGCGATGCGGAAACCCGCGAGCTGGTGCGTTTTATCGTCGCGCAGGTAGATGGCCGGGTGCCGGTGGTGGCGTCGGGTCATACCGCCAGCGCCTTCAGCCAGCAGGTGGATCAGCTTAACGGCGTGGCGGAAACCGGCGTTGACGGCGTGATTCTGATCAGTAACCGGCTGGCGCTGGCGGGCGAGCCGGATGAGCTGGCACTGGCCCGGTTGCAGGCATTGACGGCGCAACTGCCTGCGCAGGTGGATCTGGGGATTTACGAATGTCCTTATCCTTACAAGCGGTTGCTGTCTGACGAGATGGTTGCCTGGTGTGCACGCAGTGGCCGCTACACCTTCATCAAAGATACCTGCTGCGATCTGCCGACGATTCGTCGGCGGTTGCAACTGGCACAGGGTTCCCGCCTGCATCTGGCCAACGCCAACAGCCAGACGCTGCTGGCATCGCTACAGGCCGGTTGTCAGGCTTACAGCGGCGTGATGGCTAACTTCCACCCGCAATTGTACGTGTGGCTGTTCGAGCACTGGCGGGAGCACCCGGAAGCGGCGGCGCATTTGGCGGACTACCTCGGTACGGCAGCGCTGGTGGAGTTTCTCGATTATCCGGCCTGCGCCAAGTTCTATCAGCAGCAATGTGGTACGTTCTCGACCCACGTTTGCCGGGTGCGCAACAGCGCGGCTTACGGCGAGAGTTTTTTCCCACAGGCGATTGAGAGCATGATTCGGCTCGGCCAGACGCTGGAAACCCGGCTGCCGCTATCGCCCCGGTAACTAAAGGACATCCTGATGATGCTGACGACGACAACACGGCAATGTGTCCTGCCCGAAGGGCACGACTATTTCGGCAACTGCCACGCCTCGACCGTGGTGGCATTGTCGGGCGGACGGCTGCGGGTGGCCTGGTTTGCCGGTGAAAAGGAAGGCAGCGGCGATACCGCCATCTGGCTGGCCTGTGCTGAGCAAGGGAGCTGGCTGCCGCCGGTGCGGGTGGCGTGGGAAGACGGGCTGGCGCACTGGAACCCGGTGTTGCACTGGCAGGCAGGCACGCTGTGGCTGTTCTATAAGGTGGGTGCTGACGTACACCACTGGCAGACGCGGGTCATGGTGTCGGTGGATGAGGGCGCAAACTGGTCCGCACCCTGTGCGCTGGTGCCGGGCGACAGCGCGCCGCGAGGGCCGGTGAAAAATAAGCTGCTGGTGATGTCCAACGGCGAATGGCTGGCTCCCGCGTCCATTGAGGATGACCGCCACTGGGATGCCTTTGTCGATCTCAGCGGTGATCAGGGGCGGAGCTGGCAGTCAGCGCCGATTCCGCTGACTCACCGTGTGCCCGGCGAGCATGACCGCGAGGCGCTGTGGTCGGGGCTGGAGCAGGCGGCGTTGTGGGAAAACGACCTGACCCGCGTATTCCAGTGGGACGGCGTGATCCAGCCGTCGGCATGGGAGTCGTCACCGGGGCAGGTGCATGTGCTGATGCGCAGCACCCGCGGCGCGCTGTACCGCAGCGATTCTCAAGATTATGGTCGTCGCTGGTGCGAGGCTTACCCCATTGATTTGCCAAACAATAATAGCGGCGTCGATCTGGTGCATCTGGGCGAAGGCCGTCTGGTTCTGGTTTACAACCCGGTGACCGGCAACTGGCATCGTCGCTATCCGTTGGCCGTGGCCTGTTCCACGGATAACGGCGAACACTGGGAGAATGTTGTCTGTCTTGAGCAACAGCCCGGCGAGTTTTCTTATCCCGCCATTATTGCTGATGGCGACACATTACATGTGACTTACACCTGGAATCGAAAAAATATCGTTTACTGCGCGCTGATATTCAGCAGGTAGTCGTTGTAGCACACCAAAAAAACTGTACCCTACACCCCCTGCCGACCTGTGGGTTCGGCGGCGTCCGGATGGTTTTGCCTGAAGGGCGGTAAAAACATAAAGCGAGGAACATCATGTCGATTTCCGTGGAATTATCCCAACACCAGGCGATGCACAATAAATCCAACATTCGCCGCGTGGTGATCTCCAGTTGGATTGGCAACACCATCGAGTTTTACGATTTCCTGCTCTACGGACTGGCAAGCGCACTGGTGTTTGGCAAATTGTTCTTTCCCACCGTCAGCCCGGTAGCGGCCATGCTGGCATCGTTCGCCACCTTTGGCGTGGGGTTCATTGCCCGCCCGCTGGGCGGTATCTTTTTCGGCCACATGGGCGACACCCTGGGGCGTAAGCTGACATTGCTGATTACCCTCGGCGGCATGGGACTGGCGACCTTTCTGATCGGCTGTCTGCCCACCTATAACCAGATAGGCGTATGGGCGCCGATATTGCTGGTGGTGCTGCGCTTCGTGCAGGGTTTTCTGGTGGGCGGCGAATGGGGCGGCGCGATGCTGATGGTGGTGGAAACCGCGCCAGCCAATCGCCGCGGCCTGTTGGGTTCCATCCCGCAGACCGGCGGGTTTTCCGGGCAACTGCTGGCGACGGCGATATTCGCCATGGTATCAACGCTGCCGGAAGAGCAACTGATGTCCTGGGGCTGGCGCGTGCCGTTCATGCTGAGCGTGGCGCTGGTGCTGGTTGGGCTGTATATGCGCCGCAAGGTGGATGAAACCCCGGTGTTTCAGCACATCCAGCAACAGCAGCAGGCGCATCAGCGTGATACCGCGCCTCGTCAAAGCCCGGTGGTGGAAGTGCTGCGTAAACAGTGGCGCAGCATCTGCCTGATTATGGTGCTGCGTTTTGCGGAAAGCGTGCCGTTTTTCCTGGCAACCGTGTTCGCCGTGTCTTACGCCACCGTGCAGTTGGGCGTGCCTAAGCAAACTATGCTCAACGTGATCATGGCGACCTGTGTGCTGGCGTTTCCGATGCACGCGCTGTTTGGCGCGCTGTCTGACCGGGTGGGTCGCCGTCCTGTCTATATCTTCGGCGCGCTGTGCGCGGCGGCGATGGCGTTCCCGTTCTTTTATCTGCTGGAAAGCGGTTCGTTTGGGTTGATGGTGTTGGGTTACATTCTGCTGATCAACATCGCCCACAACTCCATCAATTCGGTGCAGCCGGCGTTCTTTACCGAACTGTTTGGCCCGAAAGTGCGCTACAGCGGCGCGTCCATCGGCGCACAACTGGGGGCGATTGTGGCAGGCGGTTTTACCCCGTTTATCGCCAAGGGACTCACCACGCTGGATAACGAATCCTGGACGCTGGTGGCGACTTACGTCACGGTGGCGGCGTTGGTAGCGGCATTTGCTGCCTGGAAAGCACCGGAAACCTCGCGTCGTGATATGACCAAAGACATATGATTTATTGATCGCGGCCAGGATAGGCCGCGCTTTAGCTGCGTCGAGTTAGTTATTCCGCTACACTGGCCATCTTTCAGTTATCACAGGGATATTCTGTTGCATGGCGAAAACAGTTGAACAGATTGCCAGTGCCTTGAAGCTGTCCGTGACTACCGTACGTCTGGTACTCAATGGAAAAGCGGAACAGTATCGAATCAGCGCCAAAACCCAGCAACGCATCCACCACTATGTGACCGAGTACGGTTATACCGTTAATCACGTTGCCCGCAGCCTGAAGCTGAACAAAACCGAAACGCTGGGGCTGATCGTTCCCCGTTTATCCAACCTGTTTTTCTCGACGCTGGCCGAAAAACTCGAAACCTGCTGCCGCGAGGTAGGTTATCAACTGATGATCAGCTGTTCTTACAGTGACCCACAGTACGAAAACCGGCTGGTGGAGGCACTGTTGCAGCGTAATGTCGATGGGCTGTTTGTGGTACCGTCGTCGTTGCAAGCCGCTCAGCACCACGCGAAGGTGGTGAAAAAGCCGCTGGTACTGCTGGACCGTGATTTTGGTATCGAACAGTTGCCGCTGGTAATGAGTGACAATCTGCAAGGCGGCGCGGCGCTGACACAAGCGATGCTGACTGCCCAGCCCGCCGCACCGTTGTTTTTCATGGCAGGCGACGTGCGGCAGCCGGCGATCCGCGACCGTCTGCGCGGCTATCATCAGTCAGTGCAGCAGGCTGGTTTGGCCCCAGCGGTGCTGGAAGCAAGCCATAACCGCCGTGAGGACGGCATGTTGATGATGGAACAGTTTCTGCATCAGCATGATGCGCCGCCGCCCGCGTTCATCGCATCGTCGCTCCCGGTGTTGGAGGGGATGCTGAGTGTGGTTCGGGAGCGTTATGGCTATATTCCGGCGCACATTAATATCGGCACCTTCGATGAACACGCCATGCTGGGATTCCTGCCGAATACGCTGTGGTCGATGCGTCAGAACGAGGATGCGTGGGCAGAACAGGCGTTTGCGGCGATGCAGCAGGCGTTAAACGGTGAGGCGCAACCGCATAAGGCGGTGATCCCCATGACGTTGATTCACCGCCGCCAGGCCGGACATCAGTGACCAGCGTTATTCGCTGATGCCGGCATCACCAGCCGTTGAGGCGCAGAGTCCATCGGCTGACGGCGCTCGTATTCCTCCAGCCGGTCACGTGCTGACGTGTTGCGTTGGTCGCTGTGAACGCGGTAATAGTCATAGGGTAACAACATCGTATCCAGCATGGCGGAGAAGGGGAGGTCCATGGCCGCCATCGGCATCATCGCCCAACTGGTGTCATCATCTTTCAGTGTGGTCATGCTGGCTTTGGTGCCGGAATAGTACCCCTGCTCGCCGCCAGAGTGGGTCATTACGCTGGAGCAGCCGCCGCATGTCGCCAGTATCCCGCCTGACAGCACCAACGACAATGAGGCATTTTTCAGAATGGTCATCATGTTACCTTGAGGAATATCGTCCCGGTTACGTGGCTGGCTGCGCTGATATCGACCTGCACGTGGGTTACGGCTTTCACCTAGGTTACGGCCTTCACCTGTTTTAGCAAAATGTGCTCGTTATCCAGTGTATGCGATTCCATCGCAGCAGGGTAAAGAATAAGAAAATTTTCCCGCTTCCTGTGTTGAAAAGCAGAGATAAATCACCATATCTCTGTCAGACCTGCAGAAATACGCCGACAGGGTATTGCCGCTGTGTTCCTTAAATACAGCGACTGCGGTCCGGAGCCTGTCCGAATGGAGGGCTGTAATGTATATAACCTCGCTGCACGCCAGGAGATAGTTTATGCGTAACCCCGATTTTTCCCCGTTGTATCGCTCCGCGATTGGTTTTGATCGTCTGTTTAATCTGCTGGAAGCTGGCCAAAGCCAGGGAAATGGCGGATATCCTCCTTATAACGTTGAACTGGTTGACGAAAACCACTATCGCATCGCCATTGCCGTGGCGGGTTTCGCTGAAAGTGAACTGGAGATCACCGCGCACGACAACATGCTGATTGTTAAAGGTTCACACAGCGGTGACGCCACACCGCGTAATTACCTCTATCAGGGCATTGCCGAGCGTAATTTCGAACGCAAATTCCAGCTGGCCGAACACATTCAGATTAACGGTGCCAGCCTGGAGAATGGTTTGCTGTTCATCGAGTTACAGCGGGTGATTCCTGAAACGCTGAAACCGCGTCGTATCGAAATCAAATAACCGTGTTGGCCGCTGGCGCGTAACGCCGCGGCGGTGAGTGGACAGATACGGAGTGATAGATATCGCTCTGCGTCGGTATATCTATGCGTCCGCCGAATGGGGACCAGCCGGTCATTGGCCGGAAACCAGTATCTCGCTTCACAGAAGGAGTTATGAATATGCGCAATTACGATTTATCCCCCCTGCTGCGTCAGTGGATTGGTTTTGACAAACTCGCCAGTTCCATGGGTAATCAGGAGGCTGTGGAGTTCCCGCCTTACAACATCGAGAAAATCGATGATAACCATTACCGCATTACACTGGCGCTGGCCGGATTCCGTCAGCCGGAGCTGGATATTGAAGTGGAAGGCCAGCGTCTGACCGTGAAAGGCACACCGACATTGCCGGAGAAGAAAGTGCAGTATCTGCATCAGGGGCTGGTATTTAAACCTTTCACGCTGAGTTTTACCCTGGCCGAACATCTGCATGTATCACAGGCGGAGTTTCAACATGGGTTGCTGCATATCGACCTGATCCGCGAGGTGCCGCAGGCGCTACAACCGCAGCGTATCGCCATCGGTAATCATCACCCTGAACCGGGTGAGGTGATAGAGAATGGTGAGTAAAATCTGACGGTTGTAACGAAAAACGGGTAGCACATGTGCTACCCGTTTTTTTACTGTTTTCCGACAACGGCATTGTCGGCAGTGATTAGAACATCATCAGCATCCACGGATAGCCGATCACAATCAGCAGGATCAGGAACAGAACCCCGAAGATACCACCAAGACGCCAGTAGTCTTTAGCCGGCAGATAGCCGCTGCCGTAGTAGATCGGACTTGGACCGGTGCCGTACGGTGTGATGATCCCCATGATACCCAGAGAGGTCAGCAGCAACATGCAGAAAACGGTCATATTCAGGCCAGGGACAGCGGAACCGATAGCCAGCATGGCGGGCAGCAGCGCTGTAGTGTGCGCTGTGGTGCTGGCGAACAGGTAGTGCATTGCATAGAACGCGACCAGCAGGGCGATGGTGGCGATGCCTGGGCTGATTCCGCCCAGCAGGCTGCCGCCTATTTTACCCAGCCAGGTGATGAAACCCACGTCGGACAGACCGGCAGCCAGTGCGACCAGCGTGGCGAACCAGACGAAGGTGTTCCATGCGGCTTTGTTGCCGGTGATGTCTTTCCATTCCAATACGCCGGTAACCAGCATCAGCGTGATGACCAGCAGCGCGGCCATGGCCGGTTCAACCCAGGCAGTGGCGAAAATCCACAACACCAGCGCCAGGCAGACAAACGCCAGCAGCAGAATTTCGTTACGGGAGAGTTTGCCTAGTTTTTCCAGTTCACCCTGTGCCCAACGCGGCACTTCGTCGTTGACTTTAACTTCAGGCGGATAGAGCCAGTAAGCCAGCAGCGGCACTGTCAGAATCAGCAGCACGCCCAGCGGCAGGAAGGCAATAAACCAGTTAGTCCAGGAGATGTTCAGACCGATGGCGCTTTTCACCAGTGCCAGTGCCAGCAGGTTGGGTGCCAGCGCCGACAGGAACATGGAGCTGGTGACGCAGGTTGCGGTAATCGCTACCCACATCAGATAAGAGCCGATTTTGCGGGCGCTGGGATCGTTCGGTTTTGAACCGTACAGCGGCGGCAAGTTGGAAATGATGGGGTAGATGGTCCCACCGCTACGTGCGGTGTTGGACGGCGTGAACGGTGCCAGCAGCAAATCGGCGAACGTGATGGCGTAGCCCAGCGTCAGCGTACGCCGGCCCAGGTATTTCACCAGAATCAACGCCAGACGGCGGCCAAACTGGGTTTTTTCATAACCCGCGGCAAACATGAACGCGCCGAAAATCAGCCAAACGGTAGAGTTGCTGAAACCGGCAACAGCCCATTTAAAGGACTGTGCTGCCATCTGAAACTTCGGTGATGCTACCTGTTCAGGGCTGAACAGCACCCACGGGCTGAACAGAGAGATAATCACCACTGAAGCGATGCCGATAACGGCACCCGGTAAGGGTTCCAGAATTAGCCCCACAATAGCACCTACAAAAATGGCAAAGAATCGCCAGGCGTAGGGCGCCAGACCTTCTGGCGTGGGAATCAATAACAGGATAACTGCCACGATGATGGGCAGCAGTAGAGATATCCCGCGTTTCATTATTGCCTCCTGATGAATGATTAAAAATCAGTGAAAGATTCTGGTGTGAAATTTTTTCGCTTCTGATGCCGTAAAATATAAAAATATGTTTTATTTTCTGGAAAACCGAATGCCGCCAGAACATCGTTTATTGGTAATCCATGCCGTTCCGTTTTCTGAGGATGATTAATTCAATAAAATCAGAAAAATAATGGAATTACCGGGC
>NZ_JAAVXH010000085.1:0-1471 GCF_012273755.1 Dickeya sp. CFBP 2040 | reverse complement strand
TTTTTTATTGTCAATCAATTGACAATAAAAAATCACAAAATGCCATAAAACAATTTATTACACACACAAGCTATTATTCTTCATTCACTTTGCCTTTAATGAAAATCTCATTAATAAAGTAATGAGCGAACAATTATCTCATGTATTTATTACCTTTAAGGATGGGTTATGAGACATAAAAATATAACGCTTGTTTTAAGTATTATCCTTCTCTCTACGACTACGGCTCGATTGTCAGTGGCCGCACCTTTACATAACGAACCCGCTATTGAGCAATCCACACATCCCTTTTTACTTATCGGTGACGCTAATGGCGGTGACGGGGGTAATGGGGGGTCAGGTGCAAACTCTCCGGGTGGTGACGGTGGCGATGGCGGAAATAATAGCGGCAGCGGTAATGGGAACGGCAGTGGGAACGATAATGGCACTGGCAATGGCTCAGATGACAGTGATGGTGGTGATGGTGGTGCGTAATTAACAAGCAGAATTCTACCAAGAATGGTCGCCTCAGAAAGGCGACCGTTAATGAAAGGATGGTACTTCAATGTTAAAAATACGTAATATTTTGTTTTTTATCCCATTTTATTCAGGTCTACTCCTCTCTTTGCCTGCATCAAGCCAGACGATACCGCAGGACTCTTTTCACCCGGCTGTCTGTGAGAGCCTGAACGGACACGACGGGTACGGAAATTCTCCTGACGGTGAAAATGGCAAGGATGGCATACCTGGTACTAACTGCCTGAACGGTGGCAACGGCGGGAACGGCGCTGCGACGGGCGGGAACGGCGGCAATGGTGGCAATGGCGCCGGCGCTGCTACCGGTTCACACCATAAACACCATAAAAATAGAGATGATAGTGCTAATGGTGGTAACGGTGGCGATGGTGGGTCAACAGATAATGCCCCTGGAGGCGCAGGAGGTAACGGAGGCAACAATGACCAGCCCCAAAATTTATAAACAGTTCTTTGCTTTGCTGAAATGCTCTCCTTTGGCACTCGCCACAATCACACACTTCGGTTATGCCTCTTCGACCGACCCGATACATTTCCCTAATTCTTATTTATTAATTTCCAATGGTGGAAACGGCGGGGATGGTGGTCCCGGTGAAGCCGGGGGAGAAGGAGGTAACGGCGGGGATGCGGGTACAGGTTCAAACTCGAACGGCGGGGATGGAGGAAATGGCGGCACAAACGGAGCTGATGGTGGCGATGGTGGGAACGGAGGAAGCGGCGATAATTCATCCGGTGGTGATGGTGGTGATGGTGGCATATAGCTCATGACAAAGAGGATGATATGAAAAATATAATCAAGAAAAGTGTATACCTCATTATTATGACTTCTGCCTTACTGAGGCCTTTTATTGTAGTTTCAACTGTAACGTCCTCCCTAGCAGCCGGAATGTTCAGCACTGCTGTGTGGGCAGATGGTGACGGTGGTGACGGTGGCGATGGCAGTGGTGACGGAAATGGC
>NZ_JAAVXH010000084.1:0-97830 GCF_012273755.1 Dickeya sp. CFBP 2040 | reverse complement strand
AATGGTATATTTTTTTCTTATGAGAGAAATTTCAGATAAATCTGTAAATCTGTCATCCGCCATTGTATTTTCCTGTAGGACGACCTTTCTTTTGGCTGCGGAACTGTAGTCCATGTGGTTGAGAGGCAAGATTTTGGGTTGACTGTTTCATTTTTTCGAATGGAATGCCTCTTAACCAAGGAGGCGATCGTTGTAGTTATCTAAAAACATTTCAATAATGGCGTGGTTACTATGCTCAAAACTATTCGCGCTCGTATTTTGTCCGTGTGTACGGCTATCATCGTGGTCGCTTTGGTAATTAATACTTTTTTGAATTATCAGGTGACCGAAAAATATAACGATGAATCCATTAATAACCTGCTTACCGCCGTGACGGCTGGTCACAGCCTGGCTATCAGCGATTGGGTTGCTGCTAAAAAACAAATCATTACGTCACTCAATAGCGTGGCGTTGACCAATAATGAACCGATCCCGGTGTTCAAAGAGATGGCAGCAGCAGGCAGTTTCATCAACGTGTATATGGGATATGCCAATCATACGGCTAAATTCTCCGACCCCGGCGGCATTCCGGCTAATTATGATCCAACGGTTCGCCCCTGGTATCAGCAGGCAGTGAGGGAAGGAAAAGCTGTTGCGACCGCGCCTTATCTGGATATGGCGACCAATACCATTGTGGTGTCGTTTGTGGCGCCGGTATTGGATGGCGGCAGCGTTAAGGGCGTACTGGGCAGCGACGTAACCATGGATAGCGTCATCGCCAACGTCAAAACTATCCACCCGACGCCCTCCAGTTATGGCATTCTTATTCAGGCGGATGGCACCATCATTGCCCACCCGGATGCTAAACTCACGCTGAAAAAATTGACCGAGATTGCGCCCGCATTGAACCTGGGACAGGTGCTGAAATCCAGCACCCCGGTACAACTGAGCATCAGTGGACGTGACATGCTGGTGAAAACCCAGCTGGTTGCCGGTACTGACTGGTATGTGCTGGTTGCGCTGGACAAGGCTGAAGCCACCGCCGGCATGGGGTCGCTGCTGTGGACATCGGTGATCGCACTGGTGGTCATCAGCATTCTGGGGACGATCGTGCTGGGGCTATTGATCAACGCATTGCTCAAACGCCTGTTGCAGATCCGCGATGCGATGGATGATATCAGTCACGGCAACAACGACTTAACCCAACGGTTGCCTGATGAAGGCCATGACGAAGTGTCGCAAATAGCCCGTTCATTCAACAGTTTTGTCGATAAGCTCAGCATGATCATGCTGCAGATTCGTGACATCAGCGCGTCGCTGCAAACGGCGACGGACGAAGTGGCGACCGGCAACAATGATCTGGCATCCCGTACTGAGGCGGCAGCGGCCAGTCTGCAGCAGACTGCCGCCGCGCTGGAGCAAATCTCCGCGACTGTCACTCAGTCGGCCAGTTCTGCCCGTCAGGTGAACGACCGTGCGCTGGATTTGGCGAACGACGCCAGTGCCGGTGGCAAAGTGGTATCTGAAGTTATCAATACCATGGAAGAGATTGAGGTGGCGTCAGGCAAAATTGGCGACATCATCGGGGTTATCGACGGTATCGCCTTCCAGACCAACATTCTGGCGCTGAACGCGGCGGTGGAAGCAGCTCGTGCAGGAGAGCAAGGGCGTGGTTTTGCGGTAGTCGCGGGTGAAGTACGCTCGCTGGCGCAACGCAGCGCGCAGGCAGCGAAAGAGATTAAGGCGCTGATTGAATCCACCGTGCAGAGTGTGAATGCCGGTTCGCGGCAGGTGCGTCAGGCTGGTAATACCATGAACGAGATTGTCGGCGGCGTATCTTCCGTTACCACCGTGATGTCGGAAATCACCCATGCGTCAGAGGAACAGATGCGCGGCATTCAGGAGATCAACAAAGCAGTCGCGCAACTGGATTCGATGGTGCAACAGAATGCGGCCATGGTGCAGGAAGCGGCGTCCGCGTTTGCGTCGTTGCAGTCGCAGTCTGAAGAACTGCACTCTTCCATCAGTCACTTCAGGCTGTAAATCGGCTTCAGTTGTAAATCATCGTTCAGTTTGTCTGTCATCAGTGCGCCGGCTTATCCGGCGCACTGTACTATCCGGTGCACTGTACTATGAAGCTGCGGGGATTAGCGCTGGGCCTCGCCCCCTAACGCTTCTGTCAGGCTGGCTATCAGCGCCGCCACTTCACCGGTCATCAGCGTAAAGTCGGCGTCAAACCGCTGCGCCACGTCTTCCCGGTCGATATCATCGTTTTGCTCGCGCAGTGTATCAGCGAATTTCAGCCGTTTGAGTGAGCCGTCGTCCGACAGTACCAGTTGGATGCGTTCCTGCCAGTCCAGCGCCAGTTTGGTCACTACCTTGCCTGCTTCGATATGTGTGGCGATTTCATCACTGACCAGCTCCTGTTTCTTGCAGCGAATCACGCCGCCGTCTTCCAGTACCGCTTTCAGCTCGGCTTCGTCCTGTAAAGTAAAACCTGCCGGCGTCTGGCCGGAGCGGACCCACTCGGTCAGCGTCAGCTCAATCGGGTTTTCCATAGTCAATGGCACCACCGGCAATGAACCCAGCGTTTTACGCAACAACGCCAGCGTATCCTCAGCTCTTTTGGCGCTGGCGGCATCTACCATAATCAGATGATTGACGGTGTCTATCCATAGCGAAATCTGGCTAAAGCGGCTGAATGCGCGAGGCAGCAGGCTGTGCAGCACCTCATCTTTCAGCGAATCCTTTTCGGTTTTCTTCAGCTTGCGGTGTTGCTCGCCTTCCAGTTTGTCGATTCTGGCTTGTAATGCCTGCTTGATAACGGGAGCGGGCAGGATCTTCTCTTCTTTGCGAGCGCAGATCAAAATCTGACCGTTGACTGCGTGGGTAAGCGCATCGCCGTGTGGCCCCATCGGCGAAACCCAGCCGGTTTTGGTCAGGTCCTGACTACCACAGGGAGTAAACGCGAGGGAGGCCAGCTGTGTCTCCAGGGCGTCCGCAGAGAGGCTGATATCGCGGCTCAGGCGATAAATCATCAAGTTTTTAAACCACAGCATTTTTCTTCCCAGACTGGCGCGTCTCTGGCGCGATCCCACGTATAACACGGGGACAGGTTTCAAGACGCAGGGGTTATTCGCAGCGGGCATAATAACGAATTGTGGTGGGAGACGGTACGATAATGTCATCATCAGCAACACGCGAGTTCGGCGGATTAACAGGAGGCAACGTGCGAATAGGTATTGATTTGGGCGGCACTAAAATCGAGGTGATTGCACTGACGGATGATGGCGTCGAGGCGTTTCGCCATCGTGTAGCGACGCCGCGCCACGATTATCGTCAAACCCTGCAAGCCATTGCCGACCTGGTGGATATGGCGGAGCAGTCCACCGGGCAGCGTGGCAGTGTGGGGGTGGGCATTCCCGGTACGCTGTCGCCGGTAACCGGACGGGTCAAAAATGCCAATTCAGTCTGGCTGAATCAGCAACCGCTGGATCAGGATTTGGCGCAGCTGCTGGGAAGGCCGGTACGGGTGGCGAACGATGCCAACTGCTTTGCCGTGTCCGAGGCGGTCGATGGCGCGGCGGTGGGGGCCGGCAAGGTATTTGCGGTGATTATCGGCACCGGTTGTGGCGCTGGAATCGCGTTGAATGGGCTGGTGCACAGCGGACGTAACGGTGTGGCTGGCGAATGGGGGCATAACCCGCTGCCGTGGATGGATGCCGACGAATGACGCGACCAGCAGGCGATGCCCTGCTATTGTGGCCGCATGGGGTGCATCGAAACCTTTATTTCCGGCACTGGTTTTAGCATGGATTATCAGCGCTTGAGCGGTCATGCACGTAACGGGCATGAGATTATCGCGCTGATGGAGCAGGGTGACAGGCTGGCGGAACAGGCATTACAACGCTATGAACAGCGGTTGGCGAAATCGCTGGCGCACATCGTTAACGTGCTGGACCCGGATGTCATTGTGCTGGGGGGCGGCATGAGCAACGTTAAGCGATTGTATGACACTGTGCCCACGTTGCTGAAACAGTGGGTGTTTGGCGGCGAATGCGATACGCCGGTTCGACAGGCGATGCATGGTGACTCCAGCGGCGTGCGCGGTGCTGCCTGGCTGTGGCCGCGGGAGTGATAAGCGTCAGTGAGGACGTCAGGTGCGTCCCCGGCTGGCGTTATTTCACAGCGTAAGTGCTGTCGAGCTGGCTGATGCCAAGACCGTTGCGTTTTCTAACCCGGATCTGCACCTGTATGCGGTCTTTCATCGCTTCCACATGGCTTATTACGCCGATGGTCTTACCGGAGGCGTTGAGATTGTCCAGCACGTCCAGTGCGGTATCCAGCGTCTCGCCGTCCAGTGTGCCGAAACCTTCGTCAAGGAACAGGGAGTCGATGCGGGTTTTAGCGCTAACCAAATCGGACAATGCCAGTGCCAGCGCCAGGCTGACCAGAAAACTTTCGCCGCCCGACAGTGTCCGGGTATCGCGGATAGCATCAGCCTGCCAGGTATCGGCCACTTGCAGCTCCAGCGTGTCGGACGCTTTGCGTTGCAGCAGATAACGCCCATGCAGGCGCGATAACTGACGGTTGGCCAGAAATACCAGATGATCCAACGTCAATCCCTGAGCGAAGCGGCGGAATTTATCGCCTTTCTGCGATCCGATTAGCTGATTGAGGTAGCCCCAGTCGTCGCAGACTTGCTGACCGCGTGTGATCGCTTCCAGTAACTGGCGCTGCTTATCGCGGCGTTGCTGATCGCTGGTCAGCTGTTGACGCAGCTCACCCTGGCGTTCGACTTCGACTTTTACCATGTCTCCGAGGCTGGAGATCAACTGACGAATATCCCAGTCATTGATGCCTTCCGGCATCGACTCCGGACGAGTCGTCATATGTTGCTCCAGCGCGCTATCCGCCTGTTGTAACAAGGCATCTACCTGTTGCTGGCGTTGGCTGAGTCGCTCTTTTAGCGCGATGAGTTGATGGCGTTCGGCTTCGTCCATCAACGCCTGGCGAAAAGCCGCTTCATCACTGAATCCGGCGGTGGTGAGTTCTTCCTCAAACTGAGCCTGAAGTTGTTGCAACGCGGCGTCGGCATGTTGGTTTTGCTGTTCCAGACTGCCGATTTCACCGCTAAGGCGACTTTGCAGCGATTGCCCTTGTTGCCATTGCTGTTGCGCTTGCTGGCTCTCCAGCTCCAGAGTCTGGCTGATTTGCCGCAATTGCTTCAGTACGTCGTTGACTGCCTGATTGCCCAGCAATTGCCAGCGTTGTTGCTGGGCTTGTTCCAGCGTGCGTTGGGTTTCTGCTAACTGTTGCTGGCCGGTTTTGATGGCTGCCTCGGTTTCTTCCAGCCGTTGCTGACTGGCGATGATTTCAGCTTCCAGTGCGGCGAATTGCGGCTTGCACTGATGCTGTTCGTGCTCGTTTTCCTGCCAGCGCAGCCATTCCGTTTGACGTTGGCGCAGCCACTCTTCCTGTTGGGTGAGCGTCGGCACGGTTAGCCCGAAGGTGTCCAGCGTCTGGCTGAGACTGTCGTGCAGACGCTGCAATTCGTTTTCGGTTTTTTCCAGTAATAACCGCAGTTCTTCCCGTGATGCCTGCAAAGAGGCGTGCTGCTGCGTGTTCAGTTCCAGTTGTTGTAAGGTTTGCGCCAGCAGTTGCTGCGCTGAAGTCAGTAAATCCTTACTTTCCTGAATATGGCGTTGATTGCGCTCACGGCTGGCGATTTGTGCCTGCAGCGACTGTTCCTGCGCGTCACAAGCTTCAATCCACTGGTGCAGCGCTGACAGTTGTAACGGATCGAAGTCAACAAGTAAGCGTTTACTGACAGACTGGCACTGTAGCCGCAGCGACTCGAAATCGCGCTGGACACTCTCAAGCGAATTTTGCTGCTGTTGGCGGTGCTGTTTTTGCAACTGCAACTGGGTTTCGGTCTGCACGACGCTGGCTTTTAGCGCTTCCACTTCCTGACGCAATACGTACAACCGAAGTTGGGTTTCCGATGGCCGCAACGCCTGATAGCGCTCTACCGCCGGGTGATGAGGCGACCCGCATAGCGGACACTCTTTGCCCGGCTGTAATTGCTGGCGTTCACGTTCCAGGCTGACAATGTGCTGTTCCAGTTCATAACGCTTGTCGAGATCCGCCAGATGCTCAGCCTGGCGCTGATAGTCCTGACGTTGTTGCTGTTGTTGATCTTCCAACGCATGAACACGCCGTTGGGTATCACGCTGTTGTGCTTCCAGCAAGGTGCGCTGACTGATCAGCTGTTGCAGCACGGCGACGCCGGTAGCCAGTTGCTGACGATCGGGTCGTTCCGCCATGCGCTGCGCCAGTTGCTGGCGCAGGTCTGCCAGCGGGTGTTCCGCTTCCAGTTGCTTATCCTGTTGCAGATGATCGTTCAGCAGTTGTTGGGCGCGTTCGCAGGCGCTCTGCTGCGCCTGATGTTTTTCTGCCAGTGAGGCGCGCTGCTGGTCAAGGTACTCTGCCTGAATCTGTTGCGCTGCTGCTTTTTCCTGCAACACGTGTAAATCCTGCTGCCATTTCAACTGCTGGGGAAATTGCGTTTGCCACAAAGGAATATGGCTGCCCAGATGCTGATGGCGGCTATGTCGCTGGCGATAGGTTTCGATGTCTTGCAACCGCTGTTGTGCCTGTTCTTGCTGGCGCTGCAATCTGGCCACGCCGGCAATCAGCGTTTTTTGTTGCTCAAGCAGATTATCCAGCGTTTGCTGCTGCTGGGCGCGCTGTGCCTGCAAGGTGGCGATGCGGTGGTCAAGCGGCAGAATTCGCTCATTAATCAGGGTTTCCTGCTGCTGGCGCTGTTCGGCGTGCTGCTGACGGGCAGACAACGCTTTTTCCAGCTGTATTTTCAGTAGATTGAGTGCGTCCTGCTGGCGTCTGATCTGTTGGTGAACACTCGTCAATTGCTGGGTTAGCCGCTGCTTTTCCCGCTGCGCGCGTGCGCGCTCGTCATAGCGTGGGCGCAACTTTTCCGCCGGTTCGCTACGTTGCAATTTATCCAGTTGCGGTTGCGATTGTTGCTGTAATTGCTGTTGCGCGGTTTGCTGCTGCTGTGCCTGTTTCTGTGTCTGCTGGAGTTGCAGCAGCGTCTCGTACCAACGCTGATGCGCCAGTATTTCTTCCCGGTGCAACGACAGTGATTGCTCCTGCTGGCGGATGGCTTCCAGTTGTTGCTCCAGTTCCTGGCGCTGTTCATCGCTCAGCAATTCCAGTGTGGCGACCTTTGCCCGCAAGGTTTCCAGTTGGCTCTGGGCCTCTTTATGCTTCTCGAATACCCGCTCTGAGATCTGACCGTAGATGTCGGTGCCGGTCAGTTCTTCAAGCAGTTCGGCCCGTTGATTGGCGTCGGCGTTGAGGAAAGCGGCAAACTGCCCCTGAGACAACATCATCGATTTGGTGAAACGATCAAAATCCAGACCGGTGATATCGGCGATCATCGCCAGTTTTTCGTTCACCTTATCAGTGAGAATCTTGCCGCTGGCACACAACGCCATCTCTACTTTGGGCGGTTGCAGGTTGCCTTCCGGGCTGTTGTGGGCGCGGTGCTGGCTCCAGAAGGCGCGGTAGGCGACGTTTTTCACCTCGAATTCGACTTCGGCCAGACACTCGGCGGTGTGGCGCGTCATCAGTTCGTTTTGGCTGGGGCTGACCTTCAGGCGTGGCGTTTGGTGGTACAACGCCAGGCAGATGGCGTCCAGCAATGTCGTTTTACCTGCACCGGTGGGACCGGTAATGGCGAACAGACTATTGTTGACGAAGGGTTCGCGGGTGAAGTCGATTTTCCATTCGCCCTGCAACGAGTTAAGGTTTTTCAGACGCAGGCTAAGAATCTTCATGCGGATGTCTCCTGTCGCTGTGCGTCTATCTCTTGCATAATCCGGTTGAACAATCCTTTCAGGCGTTGCTGATGCGCCTCATCCAGGTCTGCCTCCAGCGCCAGACGCCGCTCAAATACTTCGGCAGGCTGCAACTCTTCCAACGTTTCTTTCTCCAGTTGCACCAGCATTTGTTGCTGTTGTTCTCGCGCGCGACGCAGCAGCAGCACTTCCACATTCAACGGTTCGGTCAGCGTTTGAATGTGTTGTTGCATGTCGCTCAGGTAGTCCTGCGTGGCGATCTCAATATCCAGCCACACGGGTTTGTCGCCATGATAGTCACGGAATCCGGCGAGACGGCGTTCGATCTCCGGCAAATTGCCTTTCACCAGTTGCATAGGTTGTTCAGTCGGCACCGTCAGCGCAGTGACCTCTTGTAATTTGCCCTGTTCAAAGTGCACCAGATAGACCGATTTCTCATGATTCAACTCGTCAAAGCTTAGCGGGATAGGCGAGCCGCTGTAACGGATATGCTCGCATTGCGCCACCCGCTGTGGGCGATGAATATGACCAAGCGCAATATAGTCTGCCGGGGGGAAAGCTTGTGCCGGAAAGGCGTCTAACGTGCCGATATAAATATCACGCACCGAGTCGGAAGTGGCGACGCCCACTGTGGTGAGGTGTCCGGTCATCACAATCGGCAACGCCCGACCCAGCGTGGCACGCTGTTCGCAGGCAAGCTGGTAACTGTGCTGATAATGGCTGGCGATAGCATCTTGTAATGCTTGCTGTTTTTGTGCGCCAGACTGGCCTGCCTGGCTGGTGAGCAGGTCGCGTGCGCGCAGGAATGGGATAGCACACAACAATGCGCCTGGCTCGCCGGCACGGTTGTTCAGCACCAGCACCTGCTGGTGGATATCGCCCTCAAAGCCAGCCACTACCTGGGTATTCAGGCAGGCCAGCAGCGCGCGTGATTCGTTCAGCGTGGCGACCGAGTCATGGTTGCCGCCCATCACCACCAACTGGCAACCGGTGTGCTGCAACGCGACGACAAACTGATTGTACATTTCACGGGCGTAACTGGGCGGTGCGCCGGTGTCGAACACATCACCTGCTACTATTACTGCATCAACCTGATATTGCTCAACCTGCTCAACCAGCCAGTGCAAAAATGCCTGATGCTCAGGCGCACGGCTCCGGGTATAAAAGTACTGACCGAGATGCCAGTCAGACGTGTGAATAATTCGCATGAGACTCCCTGCAGGTGAGTGCAAACGACATGTTGTTTTTGGCGGTGTTGATGGACAACGGACCATCCGGGTACCGTTGTTATGGCAAAACGCCGCGTCTTTATCATCGGCGATTATAGGTGTGCAGTTTAGGGCATGTCCCATAATATCTAGTCAACCAGCGTGATAGGGGAAAAAATAAGCGCTACGGGTGGCTCTGGTCGCGGTAGTGAGGCCGCCGCCGGCGGGGCCGATTTTTCATAAATCTGTCATAAAACTGACGCATAATGCACACCGCACGCTAACCGTGACGATTAACGGCAGGATTGATATGGCAAGACGTATTTTGGTGGTGGAAGATGAAGCACCGATTCGTGAAATGGTGTGCTTCGTGCTGGAGCAGAACGGCTATCAGCCAGTCGAGGCTGAGGATTATGATAGCGCCGTTACCCGGCTGGCCGAACCTTATCCTGAACTGGTGCTGCTGGACTGGATGCTGCCTGGCGGGTCCGGTTTGCAGTTTATCAAACATATGAAACGCGAAGCGCTGACCAGAGATATTCCGGTCATGATGCTGACCGCCAGAGGTGAAGAAGAAGATCGGGTTCGCGGCCTGGAAGTGGGGGCTGATGATTACATTACTAAACCGTTTTCGCCCAAAGAGTTGGTCGCACGTATCAAAGCAGTAATGCGCCGAATTTCGCCGATGGCGGTGGAAGAAGTGATCGAAATGCGTGGATTAAGCCTGGACCCCTCTTCCCACCGGGTAACCACGGAAGAACACGCGCTGGATATGGGACCGACGGAGTTCAAGCTGCTGCATTTCTTTATGACGCATCCGGAACGGGTATATAGTCGTGAGCAGTTGCTGAATCATGTATGGGGTACTAACGTTTATGTTGAGGACCGTACTGTGGATGTTCATATCCGCCGCTTGCGTAAGGCGCTGGAAACCAGTGGGCACGACAAGATGGTTCAGACTGTTCGGGGAACTGGATACCGTTTTTCAACGCGTTATTGATAACGTGATTCCCGGAGAAAATCTGACGTGCTAGAACGTTTGTCGTGGAAAAAGCTGGCGATGGAGCTGGCTTTTTTTTGTTTACCTGGTGTGTTGCTGGGGCTGATCATCGGTTATCTGCCCTGGTTTCTGCTGGCGTCGGTACTGGCGGCGTTGTGCTGGAACTTCTACAACCAATTGCGCCTGTCTTACTGGCTGTGGGTTGATCGCAGCATGACCCCACCGCCTGGCCGCTGGAGCTGGGAACCGCTGTTTTACGGCCTTTATCAGATGCAACTACGCAACCGCCGCCGTCGGCGTGAGCTGGCGTTGCTGATCAAACGCTTTCGCAGCGGCGCGGAATCGTTGCCGGATGCAGTGGTCATCACCACTGAAGAAGGCGGGATTATTTGGTGTAACCGTCTGGCCCAGCATCTGCTTGGTTTTCGCTGGCCGGAAGACAATGGTCAAAATATCCTCAACCTGCTGCGTTACCCTGAGTTTACCCAGTACATGCAGCAGCAGGATTTCAACCGACCGCTAACGCTAACGTTGAAAAATGCCCACCACGTAGAATTCCGTGTGATGCCTTATTCGGAAGGACAACTACTGATGGTGGCCCGCGACGTGACCCAAATGCATCAGTTGGAAGGCGCACGGCGCAACTTCTTCGCCAACGTCAGCCATGAACTGCGTACACCGTTGACCGTGTTGCAGGGGTATCTGGAGATGATGAGCGATGAATCGTTGGATGGTGCGTTGCAATCTAAGGCGTTGCACACCATGCAGGAGCAAACCCGCCGTATGGATGGGCTGGTGCAGCAATTGCTGACGCTGTCGCGCATCGAAGCCGCCGCGGCTATCGATCTCAGTGAAAAGGTAGATATTCCGCTGATGTTGCGAGTGCTCAAACGTGAAGCGGATACCCTGAGTCAAGGACGTCACGAGATTGTGTTTCGCGTCAACGAACAATTGCAAGTGTTTGGCAACGAAGAGCAGTTGCGTAGCGCGGTGTCGAATCTGGTGTATAACGCGGTTAACCATACGCCACAGGGCACCCGCATTGAAGTGTGCTGGCAGCAAACACCGCAGGGTGCAGAATTTCAGGTTAGCGACAACGGTCCGGGCATTGCTGCCGAACATCTTCCTCGCCTGACCGAGCGTTTTTATCGCGTTGACAAGGCCCGTTCACGCCAGACCGGCGGCAGCGGGTTGGGGCTGGCGATTGTCAAACATGCGCTCAGCCACCACGATTCTCGTCTGGAGATCCTCAGCGAAGAAGGGGCAGGCTCACGCTTCATGTTCACCTTACCAAATCGGTTGATTGTCAGTTCAGTGTTGAGCCAGAACGCGGCGAACCCTCAGTTGTGATAGTGGCGGTGGGGGCTTGATTGTCCCCGCTGCTGTACCGAGAATAGTGTTCCTCTGTTTTTCATCCCGTTGGAAACGACACATGATACCCATTCGTCGCCTGCTTGCCGTGCTGTTGTGTCTGTTTGGTCAGGCTGTTGCTGCGCCGCAGGCGATGCTGGCGGGCAACCTGTCCAGTGCTGGCTCCGACACGCTGGCGAACCTGATGACCTTCTGGGCGGCGGATTTCAGCCAATATTACCCTGGTGTTAACCTGCAAGTTCAGGCCGCTGGCTCGTCTTCGGCACCGACGGCGCTGGCAGCAGGGGCAGCACAATTGGGACCCATGAGCCGACCGATGAAGCGTAGCGAAATCGAAGCATTCGAGCGGCATTATGGCTACGCGCCGACGGCGGTTCCGGTGGCGCTGGATGCGTTGGTCGTGCTGGTTAATCAGGACAACCCGATTACCGGACTGACCGTGCAGCAGCTTGATGCCGTTTTTTCCGTGACACGCCGCTGCGGCGCCGGGAAAGCGGTGCAACGCTGGCAGGAACTGGGGGGGGGCGGCGTCTGGCAACAACGTGCGCTGCTACGCTATGGGCGCAATTCAGCGTCGGGCACCTATGGTTTCTTCAAACAACAGGCGCTGTGCGGCGGCGATTTTCTGCCGCAGGTCAATGAATTACCCGGTTCAGCGTCGGTGGTGCAGGCGGTAGCGGCATCGGTTAATGCCATCGGTTACGCCAGCATCGGTTTTCGTGCCAGCGGAGTGCGCGTGTTGCCGCTGGCGGCCAGCGACAAAGACGATTACGTGTTGCCGACCGCCGACACCATCCGCAGTGGGCGTTACCCCTATACGCGTTATCTCTACATTTACGTCAATAAAGCGCCTGACAAGCCGCTGGAGCCGTTGACCGCTGCGTTTTTGGATCGGGTGTTGTCGGTGTCGGGGCAGGCGTTGGTCAGTCAGGACGGTTATCTGCCATTGCCGGAAATAGCACGTGAGCAGACCAGACAATTACTTGGGCTGGACAATGTGATGCCCACATCGAATAGGGTTCCTGCAACAAACTGATCAGTAACATGAATAAATTTCATGTGTCGTGAAAATTCTTCTATTGCCGTTGAGAAAAACGCATGACAGGATAGCTTCACTTCTAGCCGTCTGGATGGCTAAAAAGTTCAGAGGCGTAATTATTTCCCCTGAAAACAAATTCATCTAACAAACTCATGCATCTGAAAATCTTGCCTGAAAACAGGCTGTGATGGTCAGTTTTTGAAGTACAGGAGCACAGCATGACACAAGCCCTTCCTCCGTTTCGTGCCGATGTCGTCGGCAGTTTATTGCGTCCGGCTGCCATCAAGCAGGCGCGTTTGCAGTTTCAGGCTGGTGAGATTGATGCAGCTGCGCTGCGCCGTGTCGAAGATCAGGAAATTCAACGTGTGGTGGAATTGCAGCGTGCAACGGGTCTGCAGCTGGTGACCGACGGCGAGTTTCGCCGAGCCTGGTGGCATTTCGACTTCTTCGACAGCCTGAACGGCGTGGAACGTTATGAAGCAGAGCAAGGCATTCAGTTTAACGGCGTGCAGACCAAAGCCCGTGGCGTGAAAGTCACTGGCAAGGTCAGTTTTAATCCGCAGCATCCGATGCTGGATGATTTCCGTTTCCTCAATAGCGTGGCTGGCGATGCAGTAGCCAAGATGACCATTCCTAGTCCGAGTGTGCTGCATTTCCGCGGTGGCCGTAAAGTGATTGATAGCACGGTTTACCCCGATCTGGCCGACTACTTCGACGATCTGGCGCTGACCTGGCGTGATGCCATCCGTGCCTTCTATGATGCCGGTTGCCGTTATCTGCAACTGGACGATACGGTGTGGGCTTATCTGTGCTCTGAAGACCAGAGACGCCAGATCAGTGAGCGTGGCGATGACCCGGATTATCTGTGCCGTACCTATGCGCAAGTGCTTAATAAAGCGCTGGAAGGCAAACCGGCCGATTTAGTGGTGGGCCTGCATGTCTGCCGTGGTAATTTCCGCTCTACCTGGATTTCCGAAGGGGGCTATGAACCTGTGGCGGAAACACTGTTCGGGACAGTGAATGTGGATGCCTTTTTCCTCGAATACGATACCGAACGGGCGGGTGGATTTGAGCCGCTGCGCTTCATCAAGCCTGGTCATCAGAAAGTGGTGTTGGGTCTTATCACCACCAAAAACGGGCAATTGGAAAACGCCGATGAAGTACAAAAACGCATTACCGAAGCAACACGCTATGTAGCGCTGGACCAACTGTGCCTGAGCCCACAGTGTGGTTTCGCCTCTACCGAAGAGGGCAATGCGTTGTCGGAAGAGCAGCAATGGGCAAAACTCAAACTGGTCGTGAATATCGCTAACCACGTTTGTCATTGCTGCTAGTCGCCGCTTTGCGCTTTTTTATAACGCCGATATACCCTATCGGCGTTTTTTATTTCTATAAGTTTCTAATATGGATAATGATTGCTCTGTGCTGGAAAATTGAGATGATTTTTCGCGCTATAAACTGTTTTCATGCACAAATCATGTATAGCATGTCGGTGAAAATATAAATTTATATGCTAAATTTATAGTGAAATACAGATTACTATCCTGCTTTATCGATCACGTATTGCCTTTTATTGCTATAAACGTTTTACTTAGGCCCTATTAACGCTGTGCAATAAAACCCCACATCCATAATCCTGCACATCGCACGGACGGCTCGCTCTTCGCGTACGCCGTTTTATGCGCCCGGTTTCTACCGGCAACACCATTTTTACAGGCAACAACAACATACATGATGAGTCATCGTTTAACTTCCAAAGATATCGTGGCATTGGGCTTTATGACCTTTGCTCTGTTTGTCGGCGCTGGGAATATCATTTTTCCGCCGATGGTTGGCCAGCAAGCGGGTGAGCACGTCTGGATTGCGGCACTGGGCTTTCTGATCACGGCGGTGGGTTTGCCGGTGCTGACGGTGATAGCATTGGCCCGTGTAGGCGGCGGTATTGATACGCTCAGTAGCCCTATCGGCAAGAAAGCAGGCGTGTTGCTGGCAACGGTCTGCTATCTGGCGGTCGGGCCGCTGTTTGCTACGCCGCGTACTGCCACGGTCTCGTTCGAAGTCGGTATTGCGCCGCTGGTGGGTGAGGGCGCGACGCCTCTGCTGGTTTATAGCCTGATCTACTTTGCCATCGTGATCGCAATTTCACTCTATCCCGGTCGTCTGTTGGATACTGTTGGTCACATTCTGGCACCAGTGAAAATTATCGCGCTGACTGTACTGGGGATTGCGGCGTTAGTATGGCCGGCAGGTACGCCAGCGCCGACTGCGGAAGCCTACCAACAGGTGCCATTCTCCACCGGTTTCGTTAATGGTTATTTGACCATGGATACGCTGGGTGCGCTGGTGTTCGGTATCGTCATCGTCAATGCGGCCCGTTCCCGTGGTGTGAGTGACGCTGGGTTGTTAACCCGTTACACCATTCTGGCCGGGCTGATTGCGGGGCTGGGATTAACGCTGGTTTATCTGAGCCTGTTCCACCTCGGTTCCTTCAGCGGTTCGCTGGTACCGAACGCGCAGAATGGCGCCGAAATTCTGCACGTTTATGTACAGCACACCTTTGGCAACATGGGCAGCAGTTTCCTGGCGTTGCTGATCTTCATTGCTTGTATGGTCACTGCGGTGGGGCTGACTTGCGCCTGTGCTGAATTCTTCGCCCAGTATCTACCGCTGTCTTACCGCGCACTGGTGTTTGTGTTGGGGCTGTTCTCGATGGTGGTGTCCAATCTGGGGCTGAGTCATTTGATTCAACTGTCAGTGCCGGTGCTGACCGCGATTTACCCGCCGTGCATTGTGCTGGTGTTGTTGAGTTTTACTCGCCGCTGGTGGAATAACAGCACCCATGTCATCGCGCCAGTCATGCTGGTCAGTCTGGTGTTCGGTCTGCTTGACGGCGTCAAGTCGTCCGCCTTCAAAGCATTGCTGCCGGGCTGGACGCAAAGCCTGCCGATGAGCGAACAGGGGCTGGCTTGGTTGCCGCCGTCGCTGGTGATTTTGCTGGTAACGGTGATTTATGACCGTATTACGGGGCGTCAGGAAGTCACCGTACATTCCTGAATAACGGTTGGACGGATGCTTTTCACCACAGGCGTTTGCCTGTGGTTTTTTCGTTTGTAAAGACAGGGTTGCTCATTTATGGAACAACAATCCAAACCTATGGAACAACAATCCAGACTCAAGCGCGGCTTAAGTACGCGGCATATTCGTTTTATCGCACTAGGTTCTGCCATCGGTACCGGGCTGTTTTACGGCTCGGCCAGCGCTATTCAGATGGCGGGGCCCAGTGTGCTACTGGCGTATCTGATTGGCGGCGTGTTCGCTTATATCATTATGCGAGCACTGGGCGAGATGTCCGTCAACAACCCACAGGCCAGCTCTTTTTCCCGCTATGCTCGTGATTATCTCGGTCCGCTGGCCGGATACCTTACTGGCTGGACCTATTGCTTTGAAATGCTGATAGTGGCGATTGCCGACGTTACCGCCTTCGGCATCTATATGGGCGTCTGGTTCCCGGCGGTGCCGCACTGGGTTTGGGTATTGAGTGTGGTGCTGATCATCGGCGCCATCAACCTGATGAACGTTAAAGTGTTTGGTGAGCTGGAGTTTTGGCTGTCGTTTTTCAAGGTCGCCACCATTGTGGTGATGATCGTAGCCGGGGTCGGCATCATCGTTTGGGGGATTGGTAACGGCGGCGAGCCTACCGGCATCCATAATTTGTGGAGCAACGGTGGTTTCTTCAGCAATGGTATAATGGGGATGATTCTGTCGTTGCAGATGGTGATGTTTGCCTACGGCGGCGTGGAGATCATTGGTATCACCGCTGGCGAGGCCAAAGAGCCGCACAAATCCATTCCGCACGCTATTAACTCGGTGCCCTGGCGTATTCTGGTGTTCTATGTCGGCACGCTGTTTGTGATCATGTCGATTTATCCATGGAATCAGGTGGGCACCAACGGTAGCCCGTTCGTGCTGACTTTCCAGCACATGGGCATCACCGCGGCAGCCGGTATCCTGAACTTCGTGGTAATCACCGCTTCGCTCTCCGCCATTAACAGTGATGTGTTTGGTGTTGGCCGCATGTTGCATGGCATGGCGGAACAAGGTCATGCGCCGCAGGTATTTAGCCGACTGTCACGGCGTGGCACACCCTGGGTTACGGTCGTGGTGATGGTGCTGGCGTTGCTGGTGGCGGTGTACCTCAATTACATCATGCCGGAGAAAGTGTTTTTGGTGATTGCCTCGTTGGCGACCTTTGCCACCGTATGGGTGTGGATCATGATTCTATGCTCGCAGATTGCCTTTCGCCGTAAACTGGGCCGCGAGCAAGCTAAAGCGCTGGCGTTTCCACTGCCTGGCGGTGCAGCAACCGCAATGGTCGGTATCGTGTTCCTGGCTTTTATCATTGGGCTGATCGGCTATTTCCCGGATACCCGCATTGCGCTGTACGCGGGGATGGGGTGGATCCTGCTGCTGTTGGCAAGCTACGCCCTTCGTCGGCGTCGCGCCTGAGTAAAACGGTGCGCAAGCCTGCTGCCGAATCGCGGATATAAAAAAAGCCAGCGGCGAAACCGCTGGCTGATTACCGGTATCAGCGTACTGATTACAGGTTGCTGGCGTTTTCTTTCAGGTATTTGGCAACACCGTCCGGAGAGGCGCCCATACCGGCTTTGCCTTTTTCCCACTGAGCCGGGCATACTTCGCCGTGCTCTTCGTGGAATTGCAGTGCGTCAACCATACGCACCATTTCGTCGATGTTACGGCCCAGCGGCAGATCGTTCACCACCTGATGACGCACGATGCCGTTTTTGTCGATCAGGAAAGAGCCACGCAGTGCTACGCCTGCATCCGGGTGTTCGATACCGTAGGCTTTCTGAATTTCGCGTTTAATGTCAGCGACCATCGCATATTTCACTTCACCGATACCGCCGTTTTCGACCGGGGTTTTACGCCAGGCGTTGTGAACGAACTCAGAGTCAAAAGACACACCAACCACTTCAACGCCACGTTTTTTAAACTCTTCATAGCGGTGATCGAAGGCGATCAGTTCAGACGGGCACACGAAGGTGAAGTCCATCGGCCAGAAGAAGATCACAGCCGGTTTTCCGTTGATGTGTTTTTTCAGATTGAAATTTTCAACGATTTCCCCGCTTCCCAGTACGGCAGCAGCAGTGAAGTCGGGGGCAGGACGCGTTACCAGGACCATAATTACTCCTGTAAATAGTTGTTAATGAAAGGTGAACGTAATAAACGCCGTAAGTATAGGTACAGCCTGCCGGTGAATAAAGCGAAAGCGACCAATCAATAAGATAGCCTTTGGCTATCGAATCAATTGATAACTCTTGTCACTGACACGTGAACAGCCTGGCGTACTGTTCTTCATTGACCGTGATTTACCGTGCGGCGTCAGCCGGGCCATCAAGCTGACCTGTTTTTGCCAGATGCATCATATGAGGATAGAACTGCCAGAATAATGTTTCAAATTGATGGTAGCTGCGCTCGATGTCACTAAATGAGCCAGATAGTGCCGCCAGCTTTGGTCGGCGTACCGACATGCGATGCAGCACGTCAGCAATAAACGGCAGCTCGGCGTAACGTTCCAGCCAGCGTTCTGACCACAAATAATGGTTGAGGTTGCGAAAGCGTTCCGGTGTATCGGCCAGATGCGGAACAATCTGACGTTCAGCATCGGTGACAAAGTGCGTCAAGGATATCGAGGGTTCCAGTTGCGACCAGTGGCGCGCCAGAAAGTGGTCCCACAGCACATCCAGTGCTATCGGTGCAACCCGGCGATAGTCGGTGCTGAAGTGGCGACAGGCGGTGCGGACTTCCGGCAGACTGTCGGTTAATACGTCGATGCGCCGATGCAGGCGAATGCCGGCCACCATATCGGCTGGATATAGCTCATCAGGGTTGCCGCGCACGAAATCTGCCATCAGGTTGCCGGTCAGGGAGCTTTGCGCCAGTGTGGCAAGGTGCAGATGTGCGAGAAAATTCATGGCGTTGAGGCGCTCCTCGGAAAGAAAAAGGCATGATTGACGCGGCAAGTATAGAGGAAGGCGACACGCTGTCCCGCTTATTTCTTGCAGCCGGTGTCAGCGAGCTCTAGACTAGGCCGCTTCTTTTGTTCCACTGTGCCGAAATGTAAGTGAATAGTCATGCGTGTTGCTGATTTTTCGTTTGAATTACCTGAATCTCTGATTGCCCGCTATCCGCAGGCAAAACGCAGTGGCTGCCGTCTGTTGTCGCTGGATGGTCCCACAGGTGCAGTCGTGCACGGCGTCTTTACCGATCTGCTCGATAAATTACAGCCGGGCGACCTGTTGGTGTTTAACAATACACGGGTGATCCCGGCACGCTTGTTTGGCCGCAAGGCTAGCGGCGGTAAGCTGGAAGTGCTGGTAGAGCGTATGCTGGATAACCATCGTGTGCTGGCGCATGTGCGTGCTTCCAAGGCACCCAAACCCGGCACGGAATTGTTACTCGGTGAAGATGAGAGCGTGAAAGCCACCATGCTGGCGCGCCATGATGCACTGTTCGAGATTCAGTTTGACGATACACGTGATGTGTTGACCATTCTCAATGACATCGGGCATATGCCGTTGCCACCCTATATTGACCGTCCGGATGAGGCCGCAGACCGCGAATTGTATCAGACGGTGTACAGTCAGCGCCCCGGCGCCGTGGCGGCACCAACCGCGGGTCTGCATTTTGATGAGCCGTTACTGGCTGCTCTGAAAGAAAAAGGCGTGGAAATGGCCTTCGTGACTCTGCATGTCGGTGCCGGTACCTTCCAGCCAGTGCGGGTTGAGTCAATCGAAGACCATGTGATGCACGCCGAGTATGCCGAAGTGCCGCAGACGGTAGTGGACGCGGTACTGGCCTGTAAAGCGCGTGGCAACCGTGTTATCGCCGTCGGTACGACCTCGGTGCGTTCGTTGGAAAGTGCGGCTCAAGCCAGTGTGGAAGCCGTAATTGCCCCGTTTTTCGGCGATACCCGCATTTTTATCTACCCCGGCTATCACTATCAGGTGGTGGATGCGCTGGTGACCAATTTCCACTTGCCGGAATCGACATTGATTATGCTGGTGTCGGCGTTTGCGGGTTACCGTCATACCATGGACGCTTACCATCAGGCGGTGGCTGAGCAGTACCGCTTTTTTAGTTACGGGGATGCGATGTTCATTACCCGTAACCCGTCGGCGGAACAAGAACAGGTGGGGTAATCCACTGTCGAGCCATTTTCATACCGCAGGCCAGGTTCTGTGGGTATATCAACGATGTCATCAGACTGTTTTCTGATGCTGGAGGTTAAGTGAAGTACGAACTGTTGCAAACGGATGGCCATGCGCGCCGTGGTCGTCTGGTTTTTGAACGTGGTGTAGTGGAAACGCCGGCATTTATGCCGGTCGGCACTTACGGCACCGTTAAAGGGATGACGCCGGAAGAAGTCAAAGACACCGGCGCACAGATTATTTTAGGCAACACCTTCCACCTGTGGTTGCGTCCGGGGCAGGAGATCATGAAACGTCACGGCGACCTGCATGATTTTATGCAGTGGCATGGCCCGATCCTGACCGATTCTGGTGGTTTTCAGGTGTTTAGTCTCGGTGATATCCGCAAGATTACTGAAGAAGGCGTTCACTTTCGTAACCCGATCAACGGTGACGCCATTTTCCTCAGTCCGGAAAAATCCATGGAAATTCAGTACGATCTCGGTTCCGATATCGTGATGATTTTCGACGAGTGTACGCCTTACCCGGCAGACTGGGACTACGCCAAGCGCTCGATGGAAATGTCGCTGCGCTGGGCGAAGCGCAGCCGTCAGCGTTTTGATGAATTAAGCAACAAAAACGCGCTGTTCGGCATCGTTCAGGGCAGTGTTTACGAAGATTTACGTGATGTGTCAGTAAAAGGGCTGGTGGACATCGGCTTTGATGGTTACGCTGTGGGCGGCCTCGCGGTCGGTGAGCCGAAAGCCGATATGCACCGCATTCTGGAGCATGTCTGTCCGCAGTTGCCGGCGGATAAACCCCGCTATCTGATGGGGGTGGGGAAACCGGAAGATTTGGTGGAGGGGGTACGTCGCGGTATCGATATGTTTGATTGCGTGATGCCGACTCGCAACGCCCGTAACGGCCATCTGTTCGTGACGGACGGTGTGGTTAAAATCCGTAACGCTAAACATAAAGATGATACCGGGCCGCTGGATGAGCACTGTGATTGCTACACGTGTCGCAATTATAGTCGTGCCTACTTGCACCACCTGGACCGTTGTAACGAAATACTCGGCGCGCGCCTCAATACTATCCACAACCTGCGCTATTACCAGCGCCTGATGGCTGGTTTACGACAGGCTATTGAAGACGGTAAATTAGAGAGCTTTGTGGCCGAGTTTTACCAGCGCATTGGTAAACCGCTTCCGCCGTTGGTTGACAATGCGGTGGACGTTGACCGTGAAGGTGATGCGCTGCAATAAGCACGTTTGCGTGGCATGAACGTTTTATAGATAACTTGTGTTTTGATAACTAAAGAGGACATTTAAATGAGTTTTTTCATTTCCGACGCTGTGGCAGCAACCGCAGGTGCTCCGGCTCAAGGAAGCCCGTACTCTCTGGTGATTATGCTGGCCGTGTTCGGTCTGATTTTTTACTTCATGATCCTGCGCCCTCAGCAAAAACGTGCCAAGGAACACAAAAAGTTGATGGATTCGATCAGCAAAGGCGATGAAGTGCTGACCAACGGCGGCCTGGTGGGGCGTGTGACCAAGGTGGCTGATAACGGATTTATCACCATTGCCCTGAACGATACCAACGAAGTCGTTATCAAGCGTGACTACGTGACGTCCGTTCTGCCGAAGGGTACCATGAAGGCCCTGTAATTTTTCGACTTTCCCGAAGGGAACTACCGTGTTAAACCGCTATCCTCTGTGGAAGTACCTGATGCTGATCGTGACGATTATCGTTGGTCTGCTCTACGCACTTCCTAACCTGTATGGTGAGGATCCGGCAATTCAGGTCACTGGCGCGCGAGGAACCGCCGCCAGTGAATCTACGCTGGTCCAGATCCAGAATGTGTTGAAAGAACAAAATATCCCCAGTAAGTCTATTGCGCTGGAAAACGGTGCCATTCTTGCGCGTTTCTCCACGCCAGACGTACAGCTTCGCGCTCGTGAAGCGCTGCTGAACGCGTTGGGCGAGAAGTATGTGGTTGCGCTTAATCTGGCGCCGGCTACGCCGACCTGGCTGAGAATGCTGGGTGCAGAACCGATGAAACTGGGTCTTGACCTGCGTGGCGGTGTGCACTTCCTGATGGAAGTGGATATGGACACGGCGTTAGGCAAGTTACAAGAGCAGACAATGGATTCCCTGCGCAGTGATCTGCGTGAGAAAGGCATCCAGTATGCTTCTGTTCGCAAGTCGGATAACTATGGCGTGGAAATTCTGTTCCGCGACGCTCAATTGCGCGACAACGCGGTGAATTACCTGACTCCCCGTCATCGTGATCTGGTGATCAGCAGCAGTGGCAGCGATACGCTGCGTGCGGTCATGAGTGATGCCCGCCTGCGTGAAGCCCGCGAATATGCGGTGCAACAGAACATCAATATCCTGCGCAACCGTGTCAACCAGCTCGGCGTGGCCGAACCGTTGGTGCAGCGTCAGGGGACTGACCGTATTGTAGTAGAACTGCCAGGGATTCAGGACACCGCGCGTGCCAAGGAAATCCTGGGAGCGACCGCCACGCTGGAGTTTCGTCTGGTTAACAGCAATGTCGATCCTGCTGCACTGAGCAGCGGTCGTGTGCCTGGCGACACCGAGGTGATGAATATGCGTGATGGCGGCCCGGTAGCGCTGTACAAGCGCGTGATTCTGACCGGTGACCACATTACTGACTCCACCTCCGGCAACGATGAGTACAACCGTCCGCAGGTCAATATCTCTCTGGACAGCGCTGGCGGCAATATGATGTCCAACTTCACTAAGGACAATATCGGTAAACCGATGGCGACCTTGTTTGTGGAGTACAAGGACAGCGGTAAAAAAGATGCCAATAGCCGTGCGATTCTGGAAAAAGAGGAAGAGGTGATTAACGTCGCCACCATCCAGTCACGTCTGGGTAACAGCTTCCGTATTACCGGCATCAACAACCCGAATGAGGCTCGTCAACTGTCGCTGCTGTTGCGTGCTGGCGCGCTGATAGCACCGATTCAGATCGTGGAAGAGCGCACTATCGGCCCAACACTGGGTATGCAGAACATCACTCAGGGGCTTGAGGCGTGTCTGGCTGGTCTTGCTGTGTCCATCCTGTTCATGATTTTCTTCTATAAGACGTTCGGCATGATTGCGACCTCCGCGCTGTTGTTGAACCTGGTGCTGGTGGTCGGCATTATGTCGCTGCTGCCGGGGGCGACGCTGACTATGCCGGGGATTGCAGGTATTGTGTTAACCCTTGCGGTAGCGGTGGATGCTAACGTACTGATTAACGAACGTATCAAAGAAGAACTGAGCAACGGGCGTACCGTTCAGCAGGCGATTGACGAAGGTTACCGGGGCGCATTTAGTTCCATCTTCGATGCGAACGTCACGACGCTGATTAAGGTCATTATCCTGTATGCGGTCGGTACCGGTTCGATTAAAGGATTTGCGATCACGACCGGTATTGGCGTGGCGACATCCATGTTTACTGCAATCGTAGGTACCCGTGCCATCGTAAACCTGCTATACGGCGGCAAACGCATCAAAAAGCTGTCTATCTGAGGAGTGCGTTGTGGCACAGGAATATACTGTTGAACAATTGAACTATGGCCGTAAAGTGTATGACTTTATGCGCTGGGATTACTGGGCGTTCGGTTTGTCTGGTCTGCTGCTGCTGCTGTCTATCGTTGTGATGGGCGTACGTGGTTTCAACTGGGGACTGGATTTCACCGGTGGTACGGTTATTGAGATTGCGCTGGAGAAATCTGCGGATCTGGAACAGATGCGTGAAGCGTTGCAAAAAGCCGGCTTTGCCGATCCGCTGGTGCAGAACTTCGGCAGCAGCCGTGACATCATGGTGCGTATGCCGCCTGCTCATGATGAAACTGGCGGTCAGGCGCTGGGCAGCAAAGTTGTCAGTGTGATCAACGAAGCAACCAGTCAGAATGCGGCAGTTAAGCGCATTGAATTCGTCGGGCCGAGCGTGGGGGCAGATTTGGCGCAGAATGGTGCCATGGCGTTGCTGGCGGCGTTAATCTGCATTTTGATTTACGTCGGCTTCCGTTTCGAATGGCGTCTGGCTGCGGGGGTGGTTATCGCGCTGGCGCACGACGTGATTATCACTATGGGGGTGCTATCACTGTGTCGGATTGAAATCGATCTGACTACTGTGGCCTCGCTGATGTCGGTCATCGGCTACTCGCTGAATGACAGCATCGTGGTTTCTGACCGTATCCGTGAAAACTTCCGTAAGATCCGCCGTGGTACGCCTTACGAAATTTTCAACGTGTCGTTGACCCAAACGTTGCACCGAACATTGATCACATCAGGCACAACGTTAGTGGTGATCCTGATGCTGTACCTGTTCGGCGGCGCGATGTTGCAGGGATTCTCGCTGACGATGCTGATAGGCGTCACCATTGGTACGGTATCTTCTATCTATGTTGCCTCCGCGCTGGCGCTCAAGCTGGGTATGAAGCGTGAGCACATGCTGGTGCAGAAGGTGGAAAAAGAGGGCGCGGACCAGCCGTCGTTGCTGCCGTAATCGCTTTTCATCATCCGATATGCAATGACAAACCCTGCCGTCTGGCAGGGTTTTTTTATGATTGCCGCAAGTTGCGGCATCTAAGGGTGAGTCTGATCCGATTCGTCGTGATGCTGCGCAGATTCTGCCATTACATCATGCACACGCACAAAACCAAGCTGTTCCGGCGTCAGTCCCGAAAGCCGTACTTCCGTCGTGGCCTCTGAAACCTGCGTCAGAGATCGCGGGAACCTGAGTAACTGAGTTTGCATATCGCCGGTCAACGGTTTGCCACTGACTGGATCAAGCGTTCCCCAGTCAAGTGTTGCCTGAAAGGCGGGTAACGACAGTGTGTTCATGGTGCGGATAGTGAGCAAGACGCGTGTGCCGCTGGCTTCCGGTTCAATCTTGCTCAGCTCCAGATTTAACGTGCCGATGCTGCTGTCGAGCAATGCCCGGTTATGAGCGGCAGGTAGCAGATATGCTCCAGACGTAGAGTTGGCGTTTAACGAATTCTGCTGCTCCAGAGCGACAGCACGGTTGGCGATATCCTGCAGTTTCTGGTCGATCTGGCCCAGTTCGTTTTGCACATGGGGGGGTTGTGGGTGCGCACATCCGGCGAGCAATGCCATCACGGATAACATCGGGATAACGCGGTGGTAAAAGGTCATGCCTTGTTTCTCCCTGAGCCCATACGGGTCAATTAATTATTCAATTTGGGTCAATATAGACGTGAGTTATTGTCCCTTATAGTGAATGACCTTTTAGCAAGAAGGTAAGCAGAACAGGCTGAATCAAGAGTGATAAATACGGGGGCGGCAATAATCAATCGCTGCGGATTGCTGGCAACCACGCGAAGTCGCGCATCGGCATCGCTTGTAGTTGCAGGAGGTAGCCAGCGATGAAAAACAACGTCGTGCCGGTATTTGGGTTATCGGCGAAATTCGGGGTAAACTAGGTCAAGATTATACGGTTATGGTCTGGAAACGTTATGCATTGTCCTTTTTGTGCCGCAGTGGATACCAAAGTAATTGATTCTCGTCTGGTGGGAGAAGGTTCTCAGGTTCGTCGCCGTCGGCAGTGTCTGGTGTGCAACGAGCGTTTTACCACCTTTGAGGTGGCGGAGCTGGTGATGCCGCGGGTCATCAAGAGTAATGATGTGCGCGAGCCGTTCAACGAGGACAAACTGCGTAGCGGTATGCTGAAGGCGCTGGAAAAACGCCCAGTCAGCTCTGATAACGTGGAAACCGCGATTACACATATCAAGTCTCAACTACGTGCCACTGGCGAGCGGGAAGTAACGGCCAAAATGGTGGGCAATCTGGTAATGGATGCGCTAAAGAAGCTCGACAAGGTGGCCTACATCCGGTTTGCATCGGTATACCGCAGTTTTGAGGACATCCGTGAATTTGGCGAAGAAATCGCTCGTCTGCAGGATTAACGATACGTTGGTCTCGCGTATCTTCCTCTTCCTAATATGATTTTTAATCCAGGATAAGCGCAGCATGGCTACATACCCTGATGAGTTTTACATGGCCCGTGCGCTTGAGCTTGCTCGCCGCGGGCGCTTCACTACGGCACCGAATCCGAATGTCGGATGCGTGATCGTCAGAGATGGCGAGATAGTGGGAGAAGGATATCACCAGAAAGCGGGCGAACCCCATGCTGAAGTACATGCGCTGCGTATGGCGGGTGACAAGGCGCGTGGCGCTACGGCGTATGTAACGCTCGAACCCTGTAGTCATCACGGTCGCACCCCGCCTTGTGCTGATGCGCTGGTCGCCGCTGGCGTGGCGCGAGTCGTCGCCGCGATGCAGGACCCCAATCCTCAGGTGGCTGGCCGCGGTCTGCACCGCCTGCAACAGGCCGGCATTGCAGTGCACCACGGCGTGATGATGGAGCAGGCGGAAAAGATTAACCGCGGCTTTCTGAAACGGATGCGCACCGGTTTCCCTTATGTGCAGCTCAAGCTTGGTGCGTCGCTGGATGGCCGTACGGCAATGGCGTCCGGGGAAAGCCAGTGGATCACCTCACCTCAGTCTCGTCAGGATGTGCAGCGTTTTCGCGCGCAGAGTTCCGCTATTCTCAGCAGCAGTGCTACCGTGCTGGCAGATGATCCGTCGCTGACCGTACGCTGGTCAGAACTGGATGCGGATACTCAGCGCCTCTACCCTGAAAGCGCCGTGCGCCAGCCGGTACGCGTGATTGTTGATAGTCAGTCGCGCGTGACGCCGCAGCATCGCCTGGTGAGTCAGCCTGGGCAGACCTGGCTGGCGCGTGTACGTCAGGATGAGCAGCCATGGCCGGATGGTGTAGAGCAACTCAGTATGCCGCTGCATGGCGGTGGTATCGATCTGGTTGCCCTGATGATGTCTCTGGGCAAGCGTCAAATCAATACCGTATGGGTGGAAGCCGGTCCCCGGCTGGCTGGCGCGTTATTGCAGGTGGGCGTGGTAGATGAGCTTATCGTCTATCTTGCACCTAAATTGTTGGGTGAGGCGGCCCGACCGCTGTGCGTTTTGCCGGGGCTGGAACAGTTGTCGCAGGCCCCCGCGTTTGCTATGACGGATGTTTGTCAGGTTGGGCCGGATCTCCGCCTGACCCTGAAGCCGCAATAATATATTGCCTCCGTATGTCGGATGACGGATATCCGATACAGGGTCAAAAGCGGATACGCGCCCGGAAGAATATGATAGAATCCGCCCCCCTGCGGGGTCGTAAAACAGTCAAAGGAAAGCTATGAACATTATCGAAGGTGTTGTTGCCGCTCCGAATGCTCGTGTGGCGATTGCTATTGCCCGCTTCAATCACTTTATCAATGACAGCTTGTTGGAAGGCGCGCTGGATGCTCTTAAGCGCATTGGTCAGGTGAAAGAAGAAAACGTCACCGTTGTCTGGGTGCCGGGTGCCTATGAACTGCCGCTGGCCGTGCGTGCGCTGGCTAACAGCCAGAAATATGATGCTGTGGTGGCACTGGGTACGGTGATTCGCGGTGGTACCGCGCATTTTGAATTTGTTGCCGGCGAATGCAGTTCCGGTCTGTCTCAGGTCGCTATGAACAGCGACATTCCGGTCGCCTTTGGTGTGCTGACTACGGAAAGTATCGAGCAGGCCATCGAGCGCGCTGGCACTAAAGCGGGGAATAAAGGTGCTGAAGCTGCTTTGACCGCGCTTGAAATGATCAATGTATTACACTCAATCAAGTCAGCCTGATTTATTTGGTAAGGGGTATTCCGTGAAACCTGCTGCTCGTCGCCGCGCTCGTGAATGTGCGGTTCAAGCGCTTTATTCCTGGCAGTTGTCCAAAAACGATATTGCCGATGTTGAACTCCAGTTCCTGAGCGAGCAGGATGTCAAAGGCGTGGACATCGCCTATTTCCGCGAGTTGCTGGCGGGTGTTGCTACTCTGGCGGAAAAGCTGGATGCCCAGATGGCGCCATACCTTTCCCGTCAGTTGGAAGAACTGGGCCAGGTGGAAAGGGCGGTTTTGCGTCTGGCGGTGTATGAGCTCAGTAAACGCGAAGATGTGCCATACAAGGTTGCCATCAACGAAGCGATTGAACTGGCTAAAGTGTTTGGTGCCGAGGACAGCCACAAGTTCGTGAACGGGGTACTGGACAAAGCAGGGCCTCACCTGCGACCAGGTAAAAGATAAGTCAGTCAGGGCCGGTTTTCCGGCCTTGGTTTTTTAGGTTACCAGAATCTGGAAAGACTATGGCTCAAGGTGAGTTTGATGTGATTGCCCGCTATTTCAATCGGACGGGCTATTCACGACGGGGTGTTGAGCTGGGGATCGGCGATGACTGTGCCCTGCTGAACATTCCGGACAAACAGTTGCTGGCAGTCAGCACGGATACGCTGGTATCCGGCATTCATTTTCTGCCTGATATTGACCCGGCTGATCTGGCGTACAAATCTCTGGCGGTCAATTTGAGTGATCTGGCGGCGATGGGGGCTGATCCTGCATTTGTCTCGCTGGCGCTCACGTTGCCGAATATTGATGCCGACTGGCTCGCCGCCTATAGCAACAGCTTGTTTGAACAGCTTTCTTACTACGGTATGCAACTGATTGGCGGTGATACCACGCGTGGGCCGCTCAGTATGACGCTGACCATTCAAGGGTTGGTGCCGGAGGGGCGGGCGCTCAAGCGTAGTGGCGCGCGTATTGGCGATTGGATTTACGTGACTGGAACACTGGGCGATAGCGCTGCTGGTTTGGCTGTTTTGCAGGATAAGCTACAGGTGTCTGAGTCGGATGACCGTCAATGGTTGTTGCAGCGTCATTTGCGCCCTCAGCCTCGAATTCTGCACGGGCAGGCGTTGCGTGATCTGGCCAGCGCGGCTATCGATCTGTCTGACGGGCTGGTGTCTGATTTGGGGCACATTCTCAAGGCCAGTGATTGCGGCGCACGCGTTAATCTGGATGCGTTGCCCTATTCCAGCGCGTTGTTGCAGTGTGACGACCCGGAACAGGCTATGAAGTGGGCGCTCAGCGGCGGTGAAGATTATGAACTGTGCTTTACCGTACCGGAGTTGAATCGTGGAGCGCTGGAGGTAGCGATTGGTCACCTGGGTACTCGCTATACCTGCATCGGCCAGATTGCCCCGGCATCGGAAGGGCTGGGGTTTTTCCACTCTGGTCAGCCGGTGACTGTTAATCTGAAAGGGTATGACCATTTTGGCTCATGAAAATTTGACTCATGAAAATAAAAGTTCGCTGGTTGCCAAACATCGCCTGCGCATGAGTAATCCATGGCATTTTCTGGCGACCGGCTTCGGCAGCGGGTTATCGCCGTGGATGCCCGGCACCGCAGGTTCGCTGGCGGCCATTCCGGTATGGTATCTGTTGAGGCTGTTACCATTACAGCTTTATTCGTTGCTGGTGATGCTCTGTATCTGCATTGGCGTTTACTTGTGCCACCGTACTGCCAAAGATATGGGGGTACATGACCACGGCAGTATCGTCTGGGACGAATTTGTTGGGATGTGGATCACGCTGATGGCAGTGCCTTCGAGCCACTGGGGTTGGGTGGCTGCGGGGTTTGTCATTTTCCGAGTTCTGGATATTTTCAAACCCTGGCCGATCCGCTGGTTTGATCGTAATGTGCATGGCGGCATGGGCATTATGGTTGACGATATCGTCGCCGGGGTGATTTCAGCAGCGGTTTTGTATGTTGTCGGGCATTATGTGATATAGCAGTTGCAAAACTGAGGCTATTATTCAGCAGCTGTCAAAATGTAAAAAAAACCGGGATTATCCCGGTTTTTGCTATTCGTGTAACTGATGCCAGTCAGGCTAGCCAACTGCGGATACGACATTCAATACCTGCCGCGTCCAGTGCCAGGTCTGCGCGGATTTCCGCCTGTGGGCCTTGCGGAATAAATTCATCAGGCAGGCCGATATTGAGCACCGGCACCGGCAGGCGTTTCACCATCAGGTATTCGTTCACTCCACTGCCGGCGCCCCCCATAATCGCGTTTTCTTCCAGTGTGACCAGTACGTCATGACTGGCGGCGAGCGAGGCGATCAGTGCCTCATCCAGCGGTTTTACAAATCGCATATCTGCCAGTGTGGCGTTGAGTGCATCAGCTGCCTGCTGTGCTTCCGGCAACAGCGTGCCGAAATTCAGAATGGCAATCTTCTCACCTTGGCGTTTTAGCACGCCTTTGCCGATAGGCAAGGTTTCCAGCGGCGTCAGTTCCACGCCCAACGCGTTGCCGCGCGGGTAACGTACCGCACATGGCCCTTGCTGATAATGATAACCGGTATGCAGCATCAGCCGACATTCGTTTTCGTCGCTGGGCGTCATGATCACCATATGGGGGATACAGCGCAGGAACGACAGGTCAAATGCGCCCTGATGCGTTTGGCCGTCGGCGCCAACGATGCCGCCGCGATCAATAGCAAACAGTACCGGCAGGTTCTGAATAGCGACATCATGAATGACTTGATCGTAAGCACGTTGCAGGAAGGTGGAGTAGATAGCCACTACCGGACGATAACCCCCAATCGCCAGGCCGGCGGCAAAGGTTACTGCATGTTGCTCTGCAATTGCGACATCAAAGTATTGCTGCGGATAGGTACGCGAAAACGATACCATGCCGGAGCCTTCACGCATGGCTGGGGTGATAGCCATCAGCCGATGGTCTGTTGCTGCGGTTTCTTTCAGCCATTCGCCGAAAACAGCGGAATAGGTCGGAAGCGATTCTTTGTTTTTCGGTAATGTGCCGCTGGCCGGGTCGAATTTTGGTACGGCGTGCCAGCTGATCGGGTCCTGTTCTGCGGGGGCATAGCCTTTGCCTTTCTTGGTCATGATATGCAGTAACTGCGGACCTTTCAGGCTACGCATGTTTTTCAGCGTTTGCACCAGTGACTGCACGTCATGCCCATCCACCGGGCCGATATAATTAAAGCCTAATTCCTCAAACAGCGTACCCGGCACCACCATGCCCTTCAGGTGTTCTTCAGTACGCTTGACCAGTTCCTTGATAGGCGGCAGGCCGGATAGCACTTTCTTGCCGCCTTCACGCAGGGTGGAATAGAGCTTGCCGGAGAGCAATTGCGCCAGGTGATTGTTCAGTGCGCCGACGTTTTCGGAAATCGACATCTCATTATCGTTCAAAATCACCAGCATATCCGGTTTGATGTCGCCAGCGTGATTCATGGCTTCAAATGCCATACCGGCAGTAATCGCGCCATCGCCAATCACGCAGGCGGTTCTCCGTCCCAGACCTTCGCGCTCTGCTGCCACCGCCATGCCAATACCGGCGCTGATAGAGGTTGAAGAGTGACCGACGCTCAGCACGTCATATTCGCTTTCACCGCGCCAGGGAAACGGATGCAAGCCACCTTTTTGACGAATGGTGGCAATGCGATCTCGTCGCCCAGTCAGAATTTTGTGAGGGTACGCCTGGTGGCCCACATCCCACACCAGGTGGTCGAAAGGGGTGTTGTAAACATAATGCAGCGCCACGGTCAACTCGACCGTACCCAGACCTGAGGCAAAATGCCCACTTGAGCGGCTGACGCTGTCCAGCAGATACTGTCGCAGTTCATCGCACAATTTGGGCAGGCTTTCCCTTGGTAGCAGGCGCAGTTCCTCAGGGTTTTCCGCCAGCGCCAGCGTGGGGTATTTCGCTATATCAAAGGTCATTAGATACTCATCAAGCGGTATTGGTATTAAAATTATTTATCGCGTTCAACGATATAATTCGCTAACGCCCGCAGAGGTGCTATCGTTGCGGGGTGGTCCAGCGTTTCTTCCAGTTCATTTAGTGCTGAGAGGGATTCTTTGCACAGCTCCCTGGCTTTTACTTTGGCTTGCTCAAGCCCCAGTAAAGCTGGGTAGGTACTTTTGCCGAGCTGTTGGTCGGCACCCTGGCGTTTACCTGTGGTAGCGCTGTCGCCAATTACATCGAGAATATCGTCCTGCACCTGAAAGGCTAGACCAATCGCGTTAGCATAACGATCAAGGTAAGGCAGGGCAAAACGTCCACGTTCACCCGCAGCCAACGCGCCCAGCCGCACTGAGGCACGAATCAGTGCGCCGGTTTTGTGGCGGTGAATGCGTTCCAGCCCCTGTATATCAACCCGATGACCTTCCGCTTCCAGATCCAGCGCCTGACCGCCGCACATGCCGGCCACACCGCTGGCACTGGCCAGTTCGGAAATCATCGCTAACCGATCACGCTCACTGACTTGCGGCATTGGCGCATCCGCCAGAATGGAAAACGCCAGCGTTTGCAAGGCATCGCCAGCCAGAATCGCTTTATCTTCACCAAATCTGACATGGCAGGTGGGTTGGCCGCGCCGTAGATCATCATCGTCCATGGCCGGTAAATCATCGTGAATCAGTGAGTAGGCATGAATGCATTCAACCGCTGCTGCTGGTGCATCAAGGCTATCCTGTGATACGGCAAATAGCTGACCAGTAGCATAAACCAGAAAAGGACGCAGTCGTTTGCCTCCCAACAGTGCGCCATACGCCATCGCTTCCACCAGTGGACTACTCTGAAAAGGCAAGGTGGAAATAAAATGGTTGAGTGCGGCGTCGATGCGCTGATGGTGAACTGCAAGCTGCTTGAGAAAATCTGTCATAACGGCTCATTATCCGGCGTAAAAGGTGTCAACGCAGTATCAGGATCATCATTCAGCAGAATCTGAACACGCTGTTCGGCCTGCTGTAGTTTTACTTGTCCCTGACGTGCAAGCTGGACGCCCTGCTCAAAGGCGTTCAACGCCTCTTCCAGCGGAAGCTCACCCGATTCCAGACGCGAGACAATCTGTTCCAGTTCAGCAAGTGAGTTTTCAAAGCTGGTGGGTTGTTCAGTTTTTTTCGGCATATTCGTTTCCAGATTCTGTTTATACGCGTCTGTCAGCGCCAACGCTACCGGATTGTCACGGCAAGCGCCCTTTATGGTGCGCAATTATGCGCTTAATCCGCGCAGCTTACCGCAATATGGTGGTATACTCCGCGCCCTGGATGCTATTGGTAAGGCCACCTGCGTCGGAATAGTTTTACCAATAACGTAATTTTAGCACTCAGGGTACTCGTATTTTGTCCACGTACCCGTGTTTCACGCCTTCAGAATTAACTAACGATAGCCGCCATGAAGTTTATCATTAAATTGTTCCCGGAAATCACCATCAAAAGCCAATCTGTGCGGTTGCGCTTTATAAAGATTCTTACCGGAAATATTCGTAACGTTTTAAAACAGTATGATGAAACGCTGGCGGTTGTCCGTCACTGGGATCATATCGAGGTTCGCGCCAAAGAGGAAAGTCAGCGCGCTGTGATACGCGATGCGTTGACGCGAATTCCGGGCATTCATCATATCCTTGAGGTGGAAGATTGTGTCTATACCGATATCCACCATATTTTTGAACAAACGCTGAACACCTACCGCGAGCAACTGGAAGGAAAGACATTCTGTGTGCGGGTAAAACGTCGCGGCAAGCACGATTTCAGCTCTCAGGATGTGGAGCGCTACGTCGGCGGCGGTCTGAATCAGCATATCGAAAGCGCACGGGTTAACCTGACGGCTCCGCAAATCACGGTGCATCTGGAGATTGATCAGGATCGCCTGCTGTTGATTAAGGGCCGCTACGAAGGTATTGGCGGTTTCCCTATCGGTACCCAAGAGGATGTGCTGTCGCTGATTTCCGGCGGATTCGACTCCGGCGTTTCCAGCTACATGCTGATGCGTCGCGGTTGCCGGGTGCACTACTGTTTCTTTAATCTTGGCGGTGCCGCGCACGAAATCGGTGTACGTCAGGTAGCGCATTACCTGTGGAACCGTTTTGGCAGTTCACACCGGGTACGTTTTGTCGCTATTGATTTCGAACCGGTGGTCGGTGAAATTCTGGAAAAGGTAGACGACGGCCAGATGGGAGTGGTGCTCAAACGCATGATGGTGCGGGCCGCGTCGCGGATTGCCGAGCGTTATGGCGTCGAAGCGCTGGTGACCGGCGAGGCGTTGGGTCAGGTGTCCAGTCAGACGCTGACCAACCTGCGGCTGATTGATAACGCCTCAGACACACTGATCCTGCGTCCGCTGATTTCTCACGATAAAGAACACATTATTCGTCTGGCGCGGGAACTGGGCACGGAAGATTTTGCTAAGACCATGCCTGAGTATTGCGGCGTGATCTCCAAAAGTCCGACAGTGAAGGCGGTGAAGGCCAAAATCGAGCACGAAGAAAGCCTGTTTGATTTCTCGATTCTCGACAGCGTCGTGTCGCAAGCGCGCAACATCGATATCCGTGAGATTGCTGAGCAAACCCAGCAGAGCGTAACCGAAGTGGAAACGGTTGATGCCTTTGCCGCGAGCGATATTCTGCTGGATATTCGTTCACCGGATGAGCAGGATGAGCACCCGTTAGCGCTGGAGCAGGTAGAAGTGAAATCGCTGCCGTTTTACAAACTGGGCACACAGTTTGGCGATTTGGATCAGAGCAAAACCTACCTGCTATATTGCGAGCGTGGGGTGATGAGCCGCTTGCAGGCGCTGTACCTGCGTGAGCAAGGGTTCAATAACGTTAAGGTATATCGCCCTTGAGGTGGTTTCCTGAATAAGTTGTCAGCAAAAAGCGCCATCATCCGGCGCTTTTTGTTTTTGTGTGGCTAAATCAGGCAGGGTCCTGATAGTTGTAGATCCCCGGTGGTAGGATCAATTGGGCCGCTATTTCTGCGGCTTTGCTCTTGCCCAGCAGCAGATCGATTAGCTTCAGCGCGAAGTCGATGCTGGTCCCTGGTCCTTGACTGGTCAGCAGATTGACGCGTGGGTCGAATACTACACGCTTTTCCAGCCATTTTTCCGGTGAAATCTGTTCTTTTAGCGTCGGGTAACCGGTCATGTTACCGACAGGAAACAGCTGATGATGCTCCAGCACCACGGCTGGTGAGGCGCAGATAGCCGCGACGATTTTGCCTTCCTGATGGGTTTGGCGCAGGCGTTCAATCAGCAACGGACTGTCTCGGAAACACGCTGCGCCTTGCAGGCCGCCGGGCAGTACTACCGCATCAAAATCATGATCGGCGACAGCTACCAACGGCGCATCGGCAATCAATTTCACACCGCGTGAGCAGGTGATCTCCGTGTTGCCGTCACCGGCTACGCTGGCTGTGGTTACTCGAATCCCCGCTCTGACCAGCAAATCGATGGAGGTCACGGCTTCGATTTCTTCACTACCAGGTGCCAGACAGACCAGAACCGAGGCGGTCATATTCATTCTCCTTTCGTTTGATATAGTCGAACAGGCGGCTGTTTTCCGGCAAGGATAGCCCGTGGGCACGAGCGCGGCGCAGCAGGTAACCGGTGATGTAGTCGATTTCCGTATGGCGCTGCGCCAGCACATCCTGACGCATTGACGACGTGTTGGCGGCGGTGTTCTGGATGATTTGATTCACATAGAGCAGCAAGTTTTCCGTTGAGGTATGAAAACCTTCACGGTCCATGACACGCGCGACTTCCTGACAAAGCACTTCAATCTGTTCCGGATAAGACTGTAATTCGCCGTTGGTGCATTGGTGCAACACGCTCAGCGGATTGATAACGCAATTGGCGGCCAGTTTTAACCAGCAGGTGGCGTTAATGTGATTATGCCAGGCGACATCGGGCAGAGCCTGATGCAGCGTTTCAGCCAACCGGTTTTGTTCTTCTTCTCGGTATGTTGACCGGTTGAGCGTACCAATATGCGTGATGCCCGCGGCGATATGTACCACCGTTGATGGGTCGCGCCGTGCAGCATGAGTGGTGACGCCCAATAACAGCGGCTGGCTGATTGCCGGTAATTCTTCCCAGGTTCCCATCCCGTTATGCAGCAGCAGAATGATGCAATCAGAGCGCAACCGAGGTAGCAGAGTGGAAATTGCATCAGACACCTGCCAGGCCTTCAGGGTAACCAACAACAACTCACTTTGTGTCAGATGTTCGGTATTGTTGGCTGTCAGATTAAGGTTACAACGCTCACCGGAGAGCATCGTAACGTTAATCTGGCATGATACCTGAGGGATACGTAGCCAGCCTTGTACATCGTGCCCTTGCCGATGTAACGCATTGAGCCAGAGTTGGCCGATGGCGCCACAGCCAAGAACCGTAATTTTCATCCGCGATTTCCTTTGTCGAGGCCATTTTGTGTTTATCCGGCGTATCATAAAGTATTCCGCTGTCGTCTGCCTGTCGCTTATTGCTGGGAGGCGGTAAGCCGGGTGAATTTTGCTTATTTGGCGTGAGCGGTTATTATGCTCGGCGGCTATTGTCAGGAGAAAAAATTATGCCATCTTTCGATATTGTTTCGGAAATCGACATGCAGGAAGTTCGCAACGCGGTGGAAAACGCTACTCGTGAACTGGGCACCCGCTGGGATTTTCGTAATGTGCCTGCCAGCTTTGAGCTGAATGAAAAAGCACAGACTATCAAAGCGACCAGCGAATCGGATTTTCAGGTTAAGCAGTTAATTGAAATTCTGAGAGAAAAACTGGCAAAACGTGGAATTGAAGGCGGTTCACTGGAAATCCCTGAAGACATGGAGCACAGCGGCAAGACTTATAGTGTGGAAGCGAAGCTGAAGCAGGGTATCGAAGCTATGTTGGCGAAGAAAATCGTTAAACTGATTAAAGACAACAAGCTCAAGGTTCAGGCTCAGATTCAGGGTGAGCAGGTACGCGTTACCGGGAAATCCCGCGACGATCTGCAAGGCGTAATTGCGCTGGTGCGTGGTGCTGAGCTGGGTCAACCCTTTCAGTTTAATAACTTTCGAGATTGAACTGACTATAGATACGACAATCGTCAGCTACATAGTATAAGGCACCGACAGGTGCCTTATACATTTCAATTTACGGGGTGACCTGCGGTTGGTTTTGAGTGCAGGCGGTGATGTGTGATAGCAGCCATGCTTTCCGGATTGTTAACCCGCTGTCTGGCTGATTAACTTCTCCAGTTGCTGTCTGCTGGTCTTGTTGCGATCAATTTTCACATAGGCGCTGAATTCATCTGGTATTATAACCACATCTGCTACCCCAGGATGTTGCTGTAGTTTATCGGACAGCTGACTATCCCGCAGTGCTTCATTTGGCAAGGTAATACGCAGACTGCTTAGATAAGGCGGTTCTTGCATGGTGAAACTGACCAACAGCCATACTACCCCCAGCAGCGCACCCGTGCTAAATACCAGTGAGGCACCGTGCAGGTCATACAGCGCGCCGCCGAGACTGCCACCAATCGCCACGCCAATAAATTGTGTAGTGGAGTAAACGCCCATCGCGGTACCTTTGTAACCTGCTGGTGACTCTTTGCTGATAAGGGATGGCAACAATGCTTCCATGACATTGAAGCCCAGAAAGAACAGCTGAATGCCGATAAAGAATTGCCACAGCGCGTGGTTGCCTGCTTGCAGCAAAACCAGCTCTGCGGCAGTGATTATCATCACGCAGACAATGAACACCTGCTTCATGCGGCGTTTAACTTCTGCGTAGATGACGAATGGCACCACGGCAGCGAACGATATCAGCATCGTTGTCAGATAGACTTTCCAGTGGTCCTGCGGTGCCAGACCTGCTTGTTCCATGACTCTCGGTAAGGCGACAAAGCTCGACATCAGCAGAATGTGCAGGCACATGATGCTGAAGTTGAGTTTTAACAAGCGAGAATTGGCCAGCACTTTGGCGACACCGCCACGCACGATGGCAGATTCACGGTTGAGCACATGGGAAGGGGCAGAGGGAATGACTGCCAGCGTGATGACGATAGCCAGCAGCGCCAGCAGCGCAATTCCCCAAAACAGCGCATTCAGCCCTAACGCATGGGTAACAATCGGGCCGACTACCATGGCGATAGCAAACGTAATGCCGAAGCTGACGCCGATAAATGCCATGGCTTTGGTGCGGTTTTGTTCACGTGTTAAGTCTGACAGCAGCGCCATGACCGCAGCAGAAATCGCCCCGGAACCCTGCAAAGCACGACCCAGAATAATCCCCCAAATGGAATGGCTGAGTGCAGCGATGACACTACCCAACACAAATATCAGTAGCCCACCAACAATGAGTGGCTTGCGTCCGATACGGTCAGACATAAGTCCGAATGGGATTTGGAAGATAGCCTGCATCAAGCCATAAATTCCTATGGCAACGCCAATCAGTGATTCGCTGGCACCTTGCAGAGCCATTCCATAGGTAGTTAACACCGGGAGCACCATGAACATGCCCAGCATACGAAGTGAAAAAACCAGACCCAGTCCCCATGTCGCCTTCTGTTCAACAGGGGTCATGTGATTATCGCTCATTGCTACCTCTGATATTTCGTTAGCGCTATTTTAGTGCCCGCGCCAAAAGGCGTAAACGATAGGTTTGTTTTTGTATTTAATTTGGTAAGCAGGGGAGGGAATAAAAAAACAGACGAGCAAGCCCGTCTGTCTGGTCGTATACATTGATGAGATCAGTGCAGGTAAGTCAGCAGGGTGTCCTGTACCGGTGCCATTGAGTCTATCGACATCATTACACTCAGAGAGGTTATGGCGACAATGGAAAATAAGAACAGTTTTTTTGCCCATACGCGGTCATCATTTGGGCGTTTGTAACCGGACAAAGCCATGCCGAGCCACCACACGCTGACTGCCGCCGCTACCACCAGGTATTTGTACCCAGCGTAACCACCCAGAGACAGCATCAGAGTGGCGATCATAAACGCCAGTATATACAGCGTAATATGATGTTTCGCCACAGAAATGCCTTTCACGACCGGCAACACTGGAATATTGGCGGCCTGATAATCCTTAAAGCGGAAAATCGCGATAGCGTAGGAGTGCGGCATTTGCCACAGGCTGAAAATCAGCAACAGGATCAGCGCACCAGCGTCAAACTGATTACTCACAGCACAGTAGCCGATAACCGGCGGTGCCGCGCCAGACAGGCTGCCAATCAAGGTGCCATAGACCGAATGGCGTTTCATGTACAGGCTGTAAACGCCGACGTATACCACAAATCCCATCACCGCCAGCCACATGGCCAGCGGGTTTGCCGCGAGATACAATAACGCAAAGCCAGCAATACCCAACAACGACGCGTAAATCAGCGTATTTTTCAGCGGAATCAGCCCTTTAACCAGAACCCGATTCTTGGTCCTCTCCATTTTTTTGTCGATGTCGCGATCAATAACGTTGTTAAAGACGCAACCCGATGCAACGACCAGCGACACTCCGATAAGGGTCGCGGCAAACAGTGGATAGTTAATGGCGCCTTTGGCTGCCAGTAAAAATCCACCGATAACGGAAATCAGGTTGCCAAAAATGATGCCGGGTTTGGTGACCTGCAGGTATTGCTTAATCATCATGTAAAAGGCTCGGTTACTGAATCATCATATTGTGGTGCGCGTTCATCATGATCCATAGGGATCCCACCACCACAATTGCGATAATCAGGGCGGTAAACACAATGGCTACCAGATTCCAGCGCTCTTCTGATGAGGTGTTGAGGTGCAGGAAGTACACCAGATGAACCAGAATCTGGACAACAGCGCAGCCCAACACGGTTAACAGAATGACATTATGGGACGCCGAACCGTTCATCACCAGACCGAATGGAATGACGGTCAGTATGATGGACAGGACGAAACCAATCAGATAGGACTTCACGCTACCGTGGCTGGCGCCTGCATGATCGTGTGTGGAATGACTCATTACATCACCCCCATCAGATAAACTACAGTGAAGACACAAATCCATACCACATCAAGGAAGTGCCAGAACAAGCTCAGACACATCAGACGGGTTTTGTTGGTACTAGTCAGGCCGTATTTTGTTACCTGAATCATCATGATGGCGATCCAGATAAGGCCTGAAGTCACGTGGATACCGTGAGTACCAACCAGCGCAAAGAAGGAAGACAGGAATGCACTGCGGTCAGGGCCTGCACCTTCTACGATCAGGTGATGGAATTCATAGACTTCCATCCCGATAAACACCAGTCCGAACAGGAAGGTAAGACCCAGCCAGGCGTTAACCTGGCTCTTGTTACCTTTGTTCATGGCAATCATCGCCATACCGTAAGTAATACTACTGAACAGCAGGGCGAAAGTTTCTACCAGCACGAACTTCAGATCGAAAAGTTCCTTGCCAGTCGGGCCACCAGCCGTGCCGCTCACCAGAACGGAGTAGGTCGCGAACAACATCCCGAACAGGATGCAGTCGCTCATCAGGTAAATCCAGAAACCGAAGACTTTATTAGCACCGGTGTCGTGATGCCCATGCTCTGCATGGGCTGCATTGTGATGAGTTAACGTATCAGTGGACATTTTTCACGCCTGCCTTGCTGAGTTTATCGAAGTTTTGATGTTCGATGTGTTCGACCTCGTTAACCGGCACGTAGTAATCCACGTCCTGATTAAAGCTGTGGACGATCCAGGTCGCAATCATGCCCACAAAACCGATAATCGCCAGCCACCAGATGTACCAGATCATAGCGAAGCCAAACACCAGGCTGAACGCTGAGATGATCACACCGGCACCGGTATTTTTCGGCATATGAATTTCTTCATATTTTGCCGGTTTGCGATAGGCTTCGCCTTTTTCCTTGGTTTCCCAGAATGCATCACGTTCCTGAACATGTGGTACGATAGCAAAGTTGTAGAACGGCGGCGGCGAGGAGGTTGCCCATTCAAGAGTACGGGCATCCCACGGATCGCCGGTCAGATCGCGGTTCTGGTTACGGTCGCGGATACTGACGGCAAACTGGATAACCTGGCATACCACTCCCAGTGCAATCAGGCCAGCACCAATAGAGGCCACGACTAACAGTGGATGGAATTCCGGGTTGATCTGTTGGCTCAGACGGCGGGTCATTCCCATGAAGCCCAGTGCATACAGCGGCATAAAGGCAACGAAGAAACCAATGAGCCAGCACCAGAAGGCACGCTTACCCCAGGTTTCATTCAACTTGAAGCCAAACGCTTTCGGGAACCAGTAAGTGATACCGGCAAAGCAGCCAAATACTACGCCGCCGATGATGACGTTATGGAAGTGGGCGATTAGGAACAAACTGTTATGCAGCACAAAGTTGGCGCCCGGCACAGCCAGCAGTACCCCAGTCATACCACCGATGGAGAAGGTAATGATGAAGCCTGTCGTCCACAGCATGGCGGAGTGCGGTTGAATGCGCCCCTGATACATGGTGAACAGCCAGTTGAAGATTTTAACCCCGGTCGGGATTGAAATAATCATCGTCGCTATACCGAAGAAAGCGTTGACGTTGGCTCCTGATCCCATAGTGAAGAAGTGGTGCAGCCAGACGATGAACGACAAAACGGTAATGGCGATAGTTGCCCATACCAGCGAGGTATAACCAAACAGACGTTTCTTACAGAAGGTCGCCACCACTTCGGAGTAAATACCGAAGACCGGCAGAACCAGAATGTACACTTCCGGATGGCCCCAGGCCCAAATCAGGTTGATGTACATCATCATGTTGCCACCCATATCATTGGTAAAGAAATGGGTGCCGAGGTAACGGTCCAGCGTCAGTAACGCAATGGTCACCGTCAGAATCGGGAACGCAGCAATAATCAGTATGTTGGTGCACAGCGCCGTCCAGGTAAACACCGGCATTTTCATCAGGCTCATGCCAGGCGCGCGCATTTTCATGATAGTGGCGAAGAAGTTAACACCAGTCAGCGTGGTACCTACGCCGGAAATCTGGAGACTCCATATCCAGTAGTCTACCCCCACACCGGGACTGTACTCCTTACCCGACAACGGCGGATAGGCCACCCAACCGGTCTGGGCGAATTCCCCAATCCCCAACGACAGGTTGATCAGGATAACGCCGGCAACAAACAGCCAGAAGCTCAGTGAGTTCAGGAAGGGGAAGGCCACATCACGTGCGCCTATCTGCAATGGCACGGCCAGGTTCATCAGACCGACAACAAACGGCGTCGCCACGAAGAAGATCATAATCACGCCATGCGCGGTGAAGATCTGGTCATAATGGTGAGGGTTAAGAAAACCTGCCTCACCGGCAGAAGCCAGTACCTGCTGTCCACGCATCATGACGGCATCGGCGAAGCCACGCAACATCATCACCAGACCGACGATGATATACATGATACCGATTTTCTTGTGGTCCACCGAGGTGAACCATTCGGACCATAGCCATTTCCATTTACCAAAGTAGGTAACGGCAGCCAGCAGCGCTAATCCGCCTAGAATGATTGCTGCCACCGTGACCATGATAATCGGTTCATGGTAGGGGATCGCATCAAGAGTTAATTTTCCGAACATCGTTTATCCCTCGGCTCCTTTTAATGAGAGGAGTGCTCGCTCATGTTCATGCCTTGGTGGTTCTGCATACCTTCTACTTTCTTAGGCTCGCTTTCTGCACCGTGCTGCATGTTCATGTTGTTGCCAATGAACTTGGTAATGATCTGGCTAAACAGTTCAGGTTGAACCTGAGAGTAGTACTCTACCGGATGGTACTCGGTAGGTTGCGCCAGTTTGTTAAAGTCATTCATCGTACTCAGCGTCTTGGATGACTTGCGTACATTTTCAACCCATTGGTCAAACGCTTGCTGATTCGGGGTCGCAATGGCGGTGAATTTCATGCCAGAGAACCCTTTACCGCTGTAGCCGCCGGAGATACCGTCATACTTGCCAGGTTCGTTGGCGATTAAGTGTAACTGCGTCTGCATCCCTGCCATGGCGTAAATCTGACCACCAAGACGTGGAATAAAGAAGGAGTTCATCACCGTATCGGACGTAATCTTGAAGTTGACCGGAACGTTGGTCGGGAATGCCAGTTCATTAACCGTGGCAATGCCAAGATCCGGGTAGATGAACAGCCATTTCCAGTCAAGAGACACCACTTCAACATTGATGGGTTTGACATTGGAGTCCAAAGGCTTGTAAGGATCAAGCGAATGGGTGGTCTTCCAAGTGATTGTCCCAAGGATGAGGATAATGATGATGGGAACCGTCCAGACAACGGCTTCGATTTTGTTAGAGTGCGACCAATTTGGCGTGTACTTCGCTTTTTCGTTGGAGGCTCTGAACTTCCAGGCGAAGGCAATCGTCATAATGATCACCGGGATAACAACGATCAACATCAAACCGAGTGCTGTCAGTATCAACGAACGTTGCTCTAACCCGACTTGTCCTTTGGGGTTTATTAATGCCATATCGCAACCACTGAGAAGCAGTGTGGTGGCGATTAAAGACAACATCCCAAAAATTTTATTGTATTTCCTGAGTCTCATCTAGCGACCTCAATTACAAGGGCTCTATTGTCATTTCACGCGAGCGGGCATTTTACGGGAAGGTTACCACACTGTAAACATCATTAAAGAGATGTCAGTCTGTTGTTTACAGCTTTTGCCTGACATATCACATTTGAGATGCATTTCTTAAAATTACTTTTAAAAACAGTGGGTAAACCGTCTATAAAAAAGTATGTATCGCTTTTCAGGAATTACAACTATTTCTGAACACTATTTTGTTTTATGTTAATGCTTCGTTTCTGTAACGTTGCATGAATTAACGTAATTGGACTGAATTATTAAAGGCGATAAAATAAATGTTTCTGAATCATCAAGAGTTGGGAAGAAAAATAATTTAATAAAGTGATAATAAATGACGAGGCTACGTTTTTTATCGATAGCCTGTTTTAATTGAGTTAAACCATCGGATTTAATGGCGATGCCAAGACAGATAGTCAAGCAGACCGCCAAGCAGAATCGCTATTGTTGCAAGTGTCGCTCCTGCAGTCATCAGCATGTTTTTTATATGGGTATTTTCTAGCCAGCCCAGACCTAGCATTCCCCAAAGAAGCAGACCGCCAGCAAACAAAATACAACCGACAAAAAACAGTCGGGAAGCCAGCATATAAAAATGCGGATAGGCATGTCGGCGCAGAAAAGTGCTGCCTGATTGCGCCAGTTCCAGCGATGATCGGCAAATGTTCAGCACAAGCAACCCCGGAATGGCGATGATGATAGATGACAGGTAAAACCATGCCCATCCGTACAGTTCCACAAACCAGCCGGCAATCGGGCCGACATAAACGCGTCCTACGGCTGAAAGTGCGGATAACAAAGCAAATTGGGTTGCTGAAAATGACTTGTTACAAAGTGTCATTAATAATGCCACAAAGGCAGTGGTTCCCATGCCGCCACATAGGTTTTCCAGAAATACCGCTGATGCCATGGTGAGCAACTGTTTGTCTGTGATAGCCAGTAACCAGTAACCGGCATTCGATACTGCCTGGAGCAGGCCGAACACAATCAGAGACCGGAACAGCGTCCAGCGCTGCATCAACACTCCGCCGTACAACGCACCGATAATTGTGGCGAACAACCCCAGCGTCTTGTTGACTAACCCTACCTCACCTGGATTGAAGCCGACTCCCCGAATCAAAAAAGTGGTGCTGAGGCTGACGGCAAACGCATCTCCCAGCTTGTACAATACAATCAGCATCAGAATCAGCCAGGCATTGTTGCGGCTGAAAAAATCTTTCAATGGTGCGATGACCGCCTGTTCAAGGGTGCGCGGTGCCGGCTCGCTGACGATGGGTTCTGGTGAAAGCAAGGTCGCTATTGTGCACAGCAACAAAAGACCGGCCATCAGCCAATACGTAGCGTGCCAGCCGAGAAAACGATCAGCAACCCATAATGCCAGACCGCCGGAAACCAGCATGGCCAGGCGATAACCCAGAACAGAAATGGCGGCGCCGTTGCCTCGTTCTTCAGGTGGCAATAAATCGGTTTTGTACGCGTCAAATACAATGTCTTGTGAGGCAGAGCAGAACGCAATGATGACAGCCAACAGCGCCAGCCACCATAGATGTTGAGATGGATCCAACGTGCCGATAAAGGCAATGGCTGCCGCCAGCAACAATTGCGTTACTAAGAGCCAGCCGCGGCGACGCCCCATAAATGGCGGCGTGTAGCGATCCATCAGTGGTGACCACAGAAATTTGAAAACATAAGCCTGCCCTACCAGAGAAAAGAATCCGATGGTTTTTAGATCCACATTTTCCACGGTCATCCATGCCTGCAACGTACCGGAGGTCAGTGCCAGCGGTAAGCCTGAGGCAAAACCCAGAATCAGAAGAATGGCTCGGTTGCGTTCACGGAAAGGCGAAAAAAAGCGGCTGAGCATATGAGGTCCTTGTTCCCTTGCCCTGTGGAGGGCAAGGGAGGTACGGCAGAATATACCGTTAGCGAGAGTTAGTTTTGATGAATGTGCTGATGCTGGTGTCCTGGGCCATATCATTGATAACATCACTCAGCACCTGATTAACCGACTCGGTAATCTTGCTGTTGGTGGCGGTAAGTGCGCCTTGTACATTATAGCTGGCGCGGTAGTTTTTGATTTGCTTATTGCCGTTGGCTGCCTGTGCGATGATGGAGATATCCGCTTTGGTGGTAATGTTGTAGCGCAAATTGCCTTCGGCGACATCGGCATACAGCGTGTTAACCACCACCTGCAGTGCGACTGGACCACCAGTGCCAATCATATAACCTCTGGCTGACATCTGTTTCTCCAGCACCTCTTGCAGCAGGAATCGCAGATCGCGCGATGGTGTCAGGGTAACCAGTTGACCATCTCGGTTGACTCGTGCCAGTGACTGGTCGGCACGCTGGTCGACGCCATTGATGCTAATGGTCACGCCCATTAAGGTTGGGTCCTGCGAGGGCAGTGTTATTTTTGGCGTGACATCCAGCGTGTTGCTTTTACTGGCGCATCCCGCCAGCACGAGTGCGGCGAACAACGGGAAAATAAATTTTTTTAACATGTGTGTCTTCTCGTCATAAAACGGTGGTTGGCTGATAAACATAGGGCAGTATAATAACATTGTCTTGGACAAGGGAAAGAGCAGAAAGTAGTCAGTATCCTGCTGAGCTGCATTCATTTTTTCCATTGAATCTGGCGTGAATGCGGTCTGAAATCGGATAATGTCGTACTGGAGTGACGTCTCTGCCGTCGCCGCGTATCCTGACGATCAGTTCTTCTCCATTAATAATCAAAAAATGACTAAAATTGAAGTGGATAAGTGCGCAATTCATGATAAAAACCGTTTTGTTGAGATTAATTTCACTAATCTCTGAAAAGGTAACCCTATGATTCGTGAAAAGATAGAAACTAAGTTGCGTGCTGAATTCGAACCGCAACACCTTGAAGTTACTGATGAAAGTCATCGCCACAATGTACCGGTCGGTTCTGAGAGCCATTTCAAGGTGGTGTTGGTTAGCGAGCATTTTTCTGGTGAACGGGCTATCAGTCGTCATCGCGCGATTTATCGCGTGTTAGCTGATGAGCTGGCTGGGACAGTACATGCACTGGCGTTGCATACTTATACGCCGAAAGAGTGGCTGGATTTGCAAATGACGGCGCCCTTGTCTCCTCCCTGCGGCGGTGCGGGGCTACAGCGCTGAATGCTGAATATAGCTCACTCACAGCATTTGCGGCGATTTACAGGTGACCTGCGGTGATTGAAGACAGAAAGTGTGAAAGTCCTCTGCCAATAGTCTGGTTACTCTCCTCGACTCGCTCTATTGATGCCGCTATAATGCTGCGTCTTATTTTCCGGAATGTATTCGGGACGCTTCTGACTAACTATAGGGAACTGGTCCGGTAAAGTGGCCATCCTGGTTCTGTGAGACTGTGATCAACAAGGTTGCCCCTGGGCGCTTTATGAAAACGGCCTCTGGGGTTGACCGAGCACTGTGATTTTTTGAGGTAACAAGATGCAAGTTTCAGTTGAAACCACTCAAGGCCTTGGGCGCCGCGTAACGATTACCGTTGCTGCTGACAGTATTGAGAATGCTGTTAAGAGCGAATTGGTCAGTGTGGCTAAAAAAGTTCGTATCGATGGTTTCCGCAAAGGCAAAGTGCCGGCGAAAATTGTTGAACAGCGTTATGGCGCCTCCGTCCGTCAGGACGTGTTGGGCGATCTGATGCAGCGTCACTTCGTTGATGCCATCATCAAAGAAAAAATCAACCCGGCTGGCGCGCCGAACTATGTTCCGGGCGAATACCAGATCGGTGGCGATTTTACTTACACTGTAGAGTTCGAAGTTTATCCGGAAGTTGAACTGAAAGGTCTGGATACCATCGAAGTTGAAAAACCGTTGGTAGACGTATCTGATGTTGATGTGGACGGTATGCTGGATACTCTGCGCAAGCAGCAGGCAACCTGGAAAGAAACTGATCGCGCTGCGGCAGCTGAAGATCGCGTAACCATCGATTTCAACGGTTCTGTTGGCGGTGAAGAGTTCGAAGGCGGTAAAGCTTCCGATTTCGTTCTGGCTATGGGTCAGGGCCGTATGATCCCTGGTTTTGAGGACGGAATTGTTGGCCACAAAGCGGGTGATGAGTTCACTATTGATGTGAAATTCCCAGAAGACTACCACGCTGAAAACCTGAAAGGTCAGGACGCCAAGTTCGCTATCGTACTGAAGAAAGTGGAAGAGCGTGAGCTGCCGGAACTGACTGCCGATTTCATCAAGCGCTTCGGCGTTGAAGACGGTTCTCTGGAAGGCTTGCGTGCTGAAGTGCGCAAAAACATGGAGCGTGAACTGAAAGGTGCGATTCGCAACCGTGTGAAATCTCAGGTTATCGACGGCTTAGTCAAGGCCAATGAGATTGACGTGCCGGCTGCATTGATCGACAACGAAGTTGACGTTCTGCGCCGTCAGGCGGCTCAGCGCTTCGGTGGCAACGAAAAACAAGCTCTGGAACTGCCGCGTGAACTGTTCGAAGAACAGGCTAAACGTCGTGTGGTAGTTGGCCTACTGCTGGGTGAAGTGATTGAATCTAACGAGCTGAAAGCGGATGAAGGTCGCGTCAACGCTCTGATCGATGAAATCGCATCTGCGTATGAAGACCCGCGTGAAGTGGTAGATTACTACAAGAAAAACAAAGAGATGATGAACAACATGCGTAACGTCGCGCTGGAAGAGCAGGCGATTGAAGCTTTGTTGTCCAAGGCGAAAGTGGTAGAGAAAGCGGTTAGCTTTAACGAGCTGATGAACCAGACTGCGACTGCCTAATCCCGATTTTTATCTAAAGTCGTCTCTTCAAAAGCCCACAGCTTGCGCTGTGGGTTTTTTGTTCCCTGAGGCGGCGAATTGCTCAGCGTATCGCTAGCGAGCTTCTGCTAAATCTGCACTATGATTAATAACGATTAATGCGTGATAGCCGTTAAATTAATCAGAGTGTAATCCAACCGGCTTTCGGTGCAGGATATCGCTTTAACCGACATGAATCGCTGGTGTAAGCTTGAAAGAAGATGCATCGGTCCCCAACTGGTTAAATAACCGCGTAGATTGCATCGTCAGGGAAATTCGCCTGATTCCGACAACGGCGAGATGGCTAACTGCGTGTCAGAGCATGGTCATCACTTTCTATCTCAAGTAGAATCAGGCCTTATGCGCCAAATGCATTTTATCTAGGAGACGTTAATGTCATACAGTGGCGAACAAGAAAAATTGGCCCCGCACATGGCTTTGGTGCCGATGGTGGTTGAGCAGACTTCGCGTGGGGAGCGTTCTTACGATATCTATTCCCGGCTTCTGAAGGAGCGAGTGATCTTTCTGACCGGTCAGGTAGAAGATCATATGGCTAACCTGATTGTGGCGCAGATGTTGTTTCTGGAAGCCGAAAACCCTGAGAAAGATATCTACCTGTATATTAACTCTCCGGGGGGCGTGATTACCGCCGGTATGTCGATTTACGACACCATGCAATTTATTAAGCCGGATGTTAGTACCATTTGTATGGGACAGGCAGCGTCAATGGGAGCGTTCCTGCTGACCGCAGGTACTAAAGGTAAGCGTTTCTGTCTGCCGAATTCCAGAGTGATGATTCATCAGCCATTGGGTGGGTTCCAGGGGCAAGCAACGGATATTGAGATTCATGCCAAAGAGATCCTCAAGGTGAAAGCTCGAATGAACGAGTTGATGGCCAAACATACTGGTCAGCCTCTTGAAGCGATAGAAAGGGACACGGAGCGTGACCGTTTCCTCTCTGCTGCCGAGGCAGTAGACTATGGGTTAGTGGATTCCATACTCACCCATCGTGAATAACGCCGTAGATACGAGATAGCCCGATGACGCGGGTTGCCGGCCATATGGCAGTAGGCTGGTTTTGTTGTGGCGCTATTGCTATGTGGTTGGCCTGCGGGCAAGAGACTAGAGAAGAGGTTTGACTCATGACAGATAAGCGCAAAGACGGTTCAGGGAAGCTGCTGTACTGTTCTTTCTGCGGCAAAAGCCAGCACGAGGTTCGTAAGCTGATTGCCGGGCCGTCAGTGTATATCTGCGATGAATGTGTTGACTTGTGTAACGACATTATTCGCGAAGAAATTAAAGAGGTTGCGCCACACCGTGAGCGCAGTGCGTTACCGACGCCACACGAAATCCGCCGTCATCTTGATGATTATGTCATCGGCCAGGAGCAGGCGAAAAAGGTGTTGGCGGTTGCGGTTTATAATCACTACAAACGTCTGCGTAACGGTGACAGTAATAGTGGTGTCGAACTGGGCAAAAGCAATATCCTGCTGATTGGGCCGACCGGTAGCGGGAAAACATTGCTGGCGGAAACCCTGGCCCGTTTCCTGGATGTCCCTTTCACCATGGCTGATGCCACTACATTGACCGAAGCGGGTTACGTTGGCGAAGACGTTGAGAATATCATTCAGAAGCTGTTGCAAAAGTGCGATTACGATGTGCAGAAAGCGCAGCGCGGTATTGTCTATATTGATGAAATCGACAAGATTTCCCGTAAATCCGACAATCCGTCCATCACTCGTGATGTGTCTGGCGAAGGTGTTCAGCAGGCGTTACTGAAGTTGATTGAAGGCACGATCGCCGCTGTTCCGCCGCAAGGTGGCCGTAAGCATCCGCAGCAGGAATTTCTGCAAGTTGATACCTCCAAGATCCTGTTTATCTGTGGTGGTGCATTTGCCGGGCTGGACAAAGTTATTGAGCAGCGTACGGATACCGGTCGTGGTATTGGCTTCAATGCGACAGTCAAAGGTTTGTCTCAGAAAGCGACAGAAGGCGAGTTGCTGGGGCAGGTGGAACCGGGCGATTTGATCAAATTTGGTCTTATCCCAGAGTTTATTGGTCGTTTGCCGGTAGTAGCCACGCTCAAAGAGCTGGATGAAGAAGCCTTGATCCAGATCTTGCGTGAGCCGAAGAATGCACTGACCAAGCAATATCAGGCACTTTTCAAACTGGAAGGTGCGGAATTGGAATTCCGTGACGAAGCGTTGACCGCCATTGCTAAAAAAGCGATGGCACGCAAGACTGGTGCGCGTGGTTTGCGCTCTATCGTGGAAGCGGCGTTGTTGGAAACGATGTACGATCTGCCTTCACTGGAAAACGTGGATAAAGTGGTGATCGATGAGTCTGTTATTTCGGGGCAAACCGAACCGCTGCTGATTTACGGTAAGCCCGAAGCACAGCAAGCATCTGGTGAATAATTAGCCTAAAAAACAACGGTAAACGACAAAGTGGGGGGTTTTAGCCCCCCATTTTTTTTTACACACGTTCAGTCGTTGAATGTGAGGTATTTATCCCCATATACTCGAATACCTATAGGCGAAAACCGTGATGCCCGCGTTTCACGGATTCCCTTAACCTGGCGGAAACGAAACTAAGAGAGAGCTCTATGAACCCTGAGCGTTCCGAACGCATAGAAATCCCCGTATTGCCGTTGCGCGATGTGGTGGTTTATCCGCACATGGTCATTCCGTTGTTTGTTGGGCGGGAGAAATCAATTCGGTGCCTTGAAGCGGCTATGGATCACGATAAAAAGATCATGCTGGTGGCACAGAAAGAAGCCTCAACGGATGAGCCTGGTGTTAACGATCTTTTCTCGGTAGGGACGGTCGCCTCTATTCTTCAAATGCTGAAACTGCCTGATGGAACCGTTAAGGTGCTGGTGGAAGGCTTGCAGCGAGCACGCATCACGACACTCTCTGACAGCGGAGAGCATTTTGCGGCTCAGGCCGAATACCTGGAGTCGCCGGCAATTGAAGAGCGTGAGCAGGAAGTGCTCATGCGCACGGCTATTAATCAGTTTGAAGGCTACATCAAACTGAACAAGAAAATTCCCCCTGAAGTATTAACATCGCTTAACAGTATTGATGATGCCGCACGTCTTGCCGATACCATTGCCGCGCACATGCCGCTGAAGCTGGCGGATAAGCAATCGGTACTGGAAATGTCCGACGTAACCGAGCGTCTGGAATACCTGATGGCGATGATGGAATCCGAGATTGATCTGCTACAGGTGGAAAAACGTATCCGTAGTCGTGTCAAAAAGCAGATGGAAAAAAGTCAGCGTGAGTATTACCTGAATGAACAGATGAAGGCCATTCAGAAAGAGCTGGGCGAAATGGATGATGCACCTGACGAGCAGGAAGCGCTGAAACGTAAAATCGATTCTGCGAACATGCCGAAAGACGCGCGCGAAAAAGCCGAAGCGGAGTTGCAGAAACTGCGCATGATGTCACCGATGTCGGCGGAAGCGACCGTGGTACGCAGTTACATCGACTGGATGGTGCAAGTGCCGTGGCAGGCGCGTAGCAAAGTGAAGAAAGATCTGGTCAAAGCCCAGGAAATGCTGGACAGCGACCACTATGGACTGGAACGAGTCAAGGAACGCATCCTTGAATATCTGGCGGTACAGAGCCGGGTCAGCAAGATAAGAGGGCCGATTTTGTGTCTGGTTGGTCCGCCGGGGGTAGGTAAAACCTCTCTGGGTCAGTCGATTGCCAAAGCTACCGGTCGTAAGTATGTTCGTATGGCGCTGGGCGGTGTACGCGATGAAGCGGAAATCCGCGGTCATCGTCGTACCTATATCGGTTCCATGCCGGGCAAACTGATTCAGAAGATGGCGAAGGTGGGCGTAAAAAACCCGTTATTCTTATTGGATGAGATCGATAAGATGTCTTCCGATATGCGCGGCGATCCTGCTTCTGCCCTGTTGGAAGTACTGGACCCGGAACAGAACGTGGCATTTAACGATCATTATCTGGAAGTGGATTACGACCTGTCCGACGTCATGTTTGTGGCAACGTCCAACTCCATGAACATTCCGGCACCGCTGCTGGATCGTATGGAAGTGATCAGGCTGTCCGGCTATACCGAGGATGAAAAACTCAATATCGCGCGTCAGCACTTGCTGCCGAAGCAAATTGAGCGTAATGCCCTGAAAAAAGGTGAGCTGACGGTCGAAGATAGTGCCATTATCGGCATCATTCGCTATTACACCCGCGAAGCTGGGGTGCGTAGTCTGGAGCGTGAAATCTCCAAGCTGTGCCGTAAGGCGGTAAAAGCGCTCATGATGGATAAGGCTATCAAGCATATCCTTATTACTGGCGACAATCTGAAGGAGTATCTCGGCGTTCAACGCCACGACTATGGTCGTGCAGACGAGGAGAATCGTGTTGGTCAGGTAACGGGGCTTGCCTGGACGGAAGTCGGTGGCGATCTGTTGACAATAGAAACTGCCAGCGTACCGGGCAAAGGTAAGCTGACTTACACCGGTTCTCTGGGTGAAGTTATGCAGGAGTCGATTCAGGCTGCACTGACTGTGGTACGAGCCAGAGCTGAAAAGCTGGGAATTAATTCCGACTTCTATGAAAAACGTGATATTCACGTTCATGTGCCTGAAGGGGCGACACCGAAAGATGGTCCGAGTGCCGGTATTGCAATGTGTACCGCATTGGTGTCTTGTTTAACCGGTAACCCGGTGCGTGCTGATGTAGCGATGACGGGTGAAATCACGCTGCGTGGGCTGGTGTTGCCAATTGGCGGGTTAAAAGAAAAATTGCTGGCTGCACACCGCGGCGGGATCAAGACCGTGCTGATTCCGGAAGAGAACAAGCGCGATCTGGAAGAAATTCCGCAGAATGTGATTGCCGATTTGGACATTCACCCAGTCAAACGCATTGAGGAAGTGCTTACTCTGGCCTTGCAGAACTCACCTTATGGCATGGATGTGGTAAAGTCGGTGGCTAAAAAATAGTGACCTATAGCAAAAACCACTGAGAAAATAAGGGTTGGTAAGTAAATTGGTGCTTGCCAGCCTTTTTTCGTGCCGCTAAGTTAGAGCACTGTCGAGACTGCAGGCCGGTAACCGGGGTTTTGACTGAATTAATAAAGCTACATGCTGCGCTGGACACCCTAGCGTAATGACAGTATTTCAGAGGGGATGATAGTGTGAACAAGTCACAATTGATCGACAAAATTGCCGCAGATGCTGATATTTCCAAAGCGGCAGCAGGGCGTGTGTTGGATGCAATTATTGGGTCTGTTACCGAATCTCTGAAAGCAGGGGATGACGTTGCTTTAGTTGGTTTTGGTACGTTTTCTGTTCGTGAGCGTGCGGCGCGTACTGGCCGTAACCCGCAAACCGGGAAGGAAATCAATATTCCTGCCGCTAAAGTGCCGGGTTTTCGCGCTGGTAAAGCACTGAAAGATTCAGTGAATTGATGATTAATTAGCAAAATCTGAGTCGGGACGACTTTCCAGTCCAAACACTACCTGACTCAATGTGATGGGTAAGGTAAGATATGAGGCGCATCATGGCATGATGTGCCTTTTTTTACAGCTAATTGAGATTACTGTTATCAGGCAAATACTTGAATGCGCCCTAGCCGAAGACGGCTATAGCAATAGCAGGGAAGTATGGCTACGGCCTGCGCAGGGGAAGTGTTATCCATTCTACAGCGGAGTGTTGTCACATTATGATGGACAATTTACGCGCGGCCGCTAACAACGTCGTGCTGAAAATTATTCTTGCCTTGATTATTGGTTCATTCGTGTTGACCGGTGTGGGAGATTACCTGATACGAGGTTCAGGTGATTACGCGGCCAAGGTAAATGGCCAGGAGATTACCCGGTCCCAGCTTGAGCAAGGGGTTCAGAATGAGCGTAGTCGCCAGCAGGAGATGTTGGGAGATAATTTCTCTGCACTGGCCGCTAATGAGGGGTATATGCAGCAGTTGCGCAAGCAGGTGCTGTCACAGCTCATTGATGAAACGCTGGTTGTGCAGTATGCCCATACCTTGGGGCTGAGTATCAGCGACGATCAGGTCAAACAGGCGATTTTCGCTGTGCCTGAATTTCAGACCAATAACCGTTTCGATAATGACAAATACTTGTCACAGGTGCGTCAACTGGGGCTGACGACAGATGCTTATGTGCAATTTCTGCGTAAGCAATTGTTGACTCAACAATTGATTCGCGGGTTAGGTAACACTGACTTCGTACTGCCGCAGGAGCTTAATAATCTGGTGGCGATGGCAGCACAAGATCGCACCATTCGTACGGCAACTATCGATCTCAATGCCAGAGCCAGGAATCAGACGGTTTCTGATGAGGAAGTGAAAAACTTCTACGATCAGAACAAGGGCCGTTATCTGGCGCCAGAGCAGTTCAAAGTCAGCTATATTATGCTGGATGCTGCTGCCATCATGGACAAAACCAAGGTGGATAGTAGTGATACCGCCGCGTACTACGAGCAGCATAAGAGTGAGTTCACCCAGCCGGAACGCAAAAAATACAGCGTCATTCAGTTAAAAACTGAGGCGGATGCTAAAGCAGTACTGGAGCAGTTGAAGAAAGGCGCTGATTTTGCGGCGCTGGCTAAGGAAAAATCTACCGATATTGTTTCCCGTCGTAATGGCGGTGACTTGGGTTGGATGGATGATGGCTCTACAGTCGATGAAATCAAACAGGCTGGTCTGAAGCAGAAAGGCCAATTGTCTGATGTTGTTAAATCTTCGGTAGGTTACCTGATTATTCGACTGGATGATATTCAGGCTCAGCGTGTTAAAGCGTTGGATGAGGTTCGTGCTGATTTGGCTGAAAAGGTAAAACGTGAGAAATCGCTGGATGCGTTTTACGCTTTACAGCAGAAGGTGAGTGAAGCGGCCAGCAATGATAATGAATCGTTGATTTCTGCTGAGAAAGTCGCCAACGTCAAGGCAGTTCAGACAGACTGGTTCACGCGTGACAACGTACCTGCCGCATTGAACTTCCAACCGGTGACTCAGGCTATTTTGGGTGGTTCGCTGGTTGGCGAGAATGGCACGCCGGGTAACAATTCAGATGTGATCAGCGTCGAAGGTGATCGTGCGTTCGTATTGCGCGTGACTGACCACAAGCCGGAAACGACTCAACCGTTGGATCAGGTGCGCGAGCAGGTCGTTCAGGCGTTGAAACGTCAAAAAGCAGAGCAACAAGCCAGAGTTGACGCTGAAAAGATTCTCGCTGATCTCCATCAGGGTAAAACCGACAGCATGAAAACCGCTGGCCTGAGTTTTAGTGCAGCGAAAGAGATGTCCTCTGTTGGTCAGACTGATGCGCTGGCGGAAACTGTGTTTGCGATGCCGCAGCCGAAGAAAGACCAACCGTCTTACGCAGTGGCTCAGGATCAGGCTGGTAATATTGTTTTGGTTGCATTGAATGCTGTGAAGCCACATACCTTGTCTGATGAACAGAAGAAGCAGTTCGGTACCCAGATTGAGCAAAGCTCTGTGGGGGCGTTGTTTGATACTTTGCTGACCAGCTTGCGTAGTCAGGCGAAGATTAAGTTCGGTAACGCTGCACAAGAAGTGCAATAACCCTCGCAGAGTTTTGCAAATCACTGCAACATTTAAAGGCCGCTTTCGCGGCCTTTTCCACATTTTCAGTTTGCTGTTTGTCGTGTGTCTAGTGCTCAGGCATTGTAGCCGTGCTGTCAAACACAAGGAGGAAACAGCATGAAAAACTCAGGAATCAAAGCGTTATGTCTTATTGTCGGGATGAGTCTCTCCGGTGTCTCAACGTGGCTTCATGCCTCGCCCGGCACTACCACGCCGGAGAAAACCGCGGCAACTGCAGTGAAACCCTCTTCGCCGGAGCAGAAAACTGAAAAATCGGCTAAGCCCGCTACAACGTCAGATGAAGAGGAAGTGAGCATTAACACCGCAACGGCAGAACAACTGGCTGCAGCACTTAATGGCGTTGGGCTAAAAAAGGCTCAGGCGATAGTGTCTTATCGTGAGCAAAATGGTCCGTTTACCAAGATCGAGCAGCTACAGGAGGTTCCGGGAATTGGCAGTGCGCTGATCGAACGCAATCAGTCCCGCTTGCGTCTGTAACTCGTTTTATCGTTGGGGAAAGCTGGCGAGAATGCCATTCCACAGCGGCAGGCAGGATAAAATGTGAAAGGCCAGTACCAGACAAGCATTGTCTTGTCTGGTACCCGGTGGGTCTACTTCAGCCCGGTTTTGTGTTTCAACGAAGCCATTACGGCTGATGGATTATGCTGGTACTCCGCCAGCCCTTTTGCCCGCAGATGACACGCAGCACATTGCCCACACCCCGTTCCTTTGATGCCGTTGTAACAGGTGAGTGTATGGTTTTTGACGATATCAAGCTGTTGATAGTAGTCCGCCAGCGCCCAGGTTTCAGCTTTATTGAGCCACATCAGCGGCGTCACGAAGCGAATGTCTTTGGCCAACCCCAACGCTACTGCCTGATTCAATGCCTTGACGAATTCATCGCGGCAATCAGGATAGCCGGAAAAATCGGTTTCACAGACGCCGGTAATAACAGTATTGGCTCCCACCTGATAGGCATAAATCGAAGCCAGTGTCAGAAAGAGGATATTGCGACCGGGAACAAAGGTACTCGGCAAACCATCACTCGTAGCGTCAAATTCGGGCACAGGGATATTGTCGCGGGTCAGGCTGCTGACCGCCAGTTCGTTGAGCAAACTGACGTTCAGTACTTTATGCGCTTTTGCTCCCAGCGTTTGCGCCAGTTCAGCGGCAACATCGATTTCAGCGCGGTGGCGCTGCCCATAGTCAAAAGTGACGCAATGGACGTCATCGTACTGCTGCAATGCTTGTATCAGACAGGTGGTAGAGTCCTGACCACCGCTGAAAACTACAACTGCGCTTGTCATTCTTGTTTACCCTCATGCGTGGGAGCCGCCAGTTGGCCGCTGTTCGTCAAACCTATTCTGGCGCTTATGGTACCTGAAATCCCGGTGCGGTTCAGTGCAAGGAGCGTGCAGCCGCTCAGGATGTCATCATGGAAGGCGATATTTTTCGGTCAGTTGCTGGAGATAGGGCGTGACATCACCGATGTGGCTTTTTACCCAATCCTGATTGTAATAAGTATCAAGATAGCGCTCACCACTGTCGCACAGCAAGGTAACGATTGCCCCACGTCGTCCTTCTGCCACCATTTTTGCGGCCAGTTGCAGCATACCCCAGACGTTAGTCCCTGTGGACGGTCCGACCTTGCGCCCCAGAATCTGTTCCAGCCAGTACAAGGTAGCAATACTGGCGGCATCAGGTACTTTTATCATGTCGTCGATAACGCCAGGAATAAACGATGGCTCGGCGCGCGGGCGACCAATGCCTTCAATAAGACTGCCGCATTTTCCGGTGAGTGTGCGATCCTGCTGACGATAGCAGTCGTAGAATACCGAGTTTTCAGGGTCCACCACCACCAGTTGCGTATCCAGTCCTTTGTAACGGATATAGCGCCCCAGCGTAGCGGAGGTGCCGCCTGTACCAGCGCTCATCACCAGATAATCTGGTGTTGGGAATGGTTCGCGCTCCATTTGTCGGTAGATGCTGTCTGCAATGTTATTATTGCCGCGCCAATCGGTGGCACGTTCTGCATAAGTGAACTGATCCATGTAGTGGCCGCGCAATTCTTTGGCCAGTTCTTCGGAGGCCGCGTAAATCTGGCCGGATTGTTCGACGAAATGGCAATTCCCGCCGTAGAACGTGATCTGTTCAATTTTTCGTCTGGCTGTACAGGATGGCATCACGGCAATGAACGGTAGTCCTAGCAGGCGGGCGAAATAGGCTTCCGATACGGCTGTACTGCCGGATGACGCTTCAATAATTGGTGTACCTTCGTTAATCCAGCCATTGCAAAGACCGTACAGAAATAGGGACCGAGCAAGGCGATGCTTGAGACTACCGCTGGGGTGTGTGCTCTCGTCTTTAAGGTAAAAGTAAATACCGGGATAGTCCGGCAGAGTCAGACGAATCAGATGAGTATCTGCTGAGCGTTGAAAGTCGGCCTCAATTGCACTGACGGCATCACGTACCCAGGTGCTGGTCATGTTAGTTGTCCTGCTGAAAAATAGTCATGTTCTCACGCGGTGTTCCACCAACTGATGTAGTACGTACATGAGCTTGGAGGGATATGATTTAGCGTATCGGTTTTTACAGAAAAAAAGATTGCTTTTTTGTCTGTAAAGAGCGCTAACTAGAGAAAATTTTTCTCTTTTATATCACTATGCTGGATAAAACTGATCGTATTTTGCTGTCATTGCTACAGCAGGATTGCACTCTTTCACTGCAGGCGTTGGCTGAGGCAGTGAACCTGACTTCCACCCCGTGCTGGAAACGGCTTAAACGGCTGGAGGATGAGGGATATATCAAGTCGCGCGTCGCGTTGCTGGATAACGAAAAATTGGGGTTGGGGCTAACGGCATTTGTGTTATTGAAGACACAGCAACATAACAGCGCCTGGTATCGTGAATTTTCCCGTTTTGTTTCCGATATGCCTGAGGTGCTGGCGTTTTATCGCATGGCGGGAGAATACGACTATCTGATGCAGGTTCAGGTAGCTGATATGAAAAGCTACGATGCTTTTTACAAACGTTTGGTCAATGGCATACCGGGGCTGGTTGATGTCACCTCCAGTTTCGCCATGGAGTGTATTAAACAAACAACAGCCTTGCCCCTGCAGGTATAAAATTAATTCACTATTCACTTTATGTATAATGACCCGTTTACTGCATTCTACTTTGCTATGTAGCTGATGGACTGAAAACGCGTGAGACTCTTTGTTCAACTGGGATGGTATTTCCGCCGTGAATGGAAGCGCTATATGGGGGCGGTAATCCTGTTGATTGTGATTGCTATCCTGCAATTGCTGCCGCCCAGACTGGTTGGCATTATTGTTGATGGCGTAACACAGCATCAAATGGCCACATCCTCGGTGCTGTGGTGGATTGGCGGAATTCTGCTGGTCGCCTTATTGACCTATCTATTGCGCTATTTCTGGCGTATATGGCTGTTTGGTGCAGCCTATCAATTGGCCGTTGAACTGCGTGAAGATTTCTATCGCCAACTGAGTCGGCAGCATCCTGCCTTTTATCTTCGCCACCGTACTGGAGACTTGCTTGCCCGTGCCACCAATGACGTGGATCGGGTTGTGTTTGCCGCCGGTGAAGGGGTGTTAACGCTGGTTGATTCCATGGTGATGGGATGTGCGGTACTGGTAGTGATGTGTACCCAACTGAGTTGGCAGTTGACGCTAATAGCGCTGGTGCCAATGCCATTGATGGCTGTGATCATTAAGCGTTATGGCACCCAGTTGCATCAACGTTTCAAGGACGCACAGGCTGCTTTTTCCTCACTCAATGACCATGCTCAGGAGAGCCTTACCAGTATTCGCATGATCAAAGCCTTTGGACTAGAAGATCATCAGTCGGGTCGTTTTGCTCAGGTCGCTGCTGACGCCGGACAAAAAAATATGCGAGTGGCGCGTATAGATGCGCGTTTCGACCCGACCATTTATATCGCGGTAGCGATTTCTAATTTGCTGGCCGTCGGTGGCGGTAGCTGGATGGTGATTAATGGTGCCCTGACTCTGGGGGCATTAACCAGCTTTGTGATGTATCTGGGGTTGATGATTTGGCCGATGCTGGCGTTAGCCTGGATGTTTAATATTGTTGAGCGAGGTAGCGCTGCTTACGGTCGAATCCGTCAATTATTGTCTGAAGAACCGGTAGTGGTAGATGGTTTTCAGGCATTACCCGCTGACTCTGGAACGTTGGTTGCCAGGATTGACGCATTCCACTATCCGGGGAGTGCGGCGTTGGTGCTCAATGATGTTCGCTTTACATTGGCGCCGGGAAAAACGCTGGGGCTTTGCGGTCCAACCGGTTCTGGCAAGAGTACGTTGCTGGCATTGCTTCTGCGTTATTTTGATGTTGAGCAAGGGCAGATTACCTATCATCAGCAACCATTGCACCACATTCAGTTGGATGCACTGCGCAGCCGCTTTGCGGTAGTGAGTCAGACGCCGTTCCTGTTTTCGGATTCAGTAGCTAATAACATCGCGCTGGGCCGCCCTGATGCTTCCCAACAACAAATAGAAGAAGCGGCGCGGTTGGCAAATGTACATGATGACATCCTTCGCCTGCCGCAGGGATACCAAACTGAGGTGGGTGAACGGGGAGTCATGCTGTCTGGTGGTCAAAAACAACGCATTGCCATTGCTCGCGCGCTGTTGCTGGAAGCTGAAGTGCTGGTGCTGGATGATGCATTGTCAGCGGTAGATGGACGCACGGAACACCAGATTTTGAGCAACTTGCGCCAGTGGGGGCAGAAACGGACCCTGATTATCAGTGCACATCGCTTGTCGGCACTGGTAGATGCCGATGAAATTCTGGTGTTGCAGCAAGGATATGTGGCGCAGCGTGGCGATCATGCGTACCTGTCGCAGCAGGCTGGATGGTATCGTGATATGTTCCGCTATCAGCAACTGGAAGCCGCGCTGGATGATTCACCCTGTGAGGAACAATCGAATGAATAATCCCCGTGCGTTATGGCCGACACTGAGACGGCTATTGGCTTACGGGCTGCCGTGGAAGAAAACGCTCGGAACCGGTGTGTTGCTATTATGGGTAGCGGCTGGAGCAGAAGTCGCAGGTCCGGTGCTGGTCAGTTATTTCATTGATCATGTGGTGAGTAAAGGCGAGTTTCCATTGCTGATTGCGGCCAGTCTGGCGACAGTATATGTCCTGTTACAGATCATGGCGGCGCTGTTGCACTATATTCAGGCGTTGATGTTCAATCGTGTTGCGGTTGGTGTCGTGCAGCAGTTGCGCATTGATGTAATGGATGCCGCTTTGCGTCAACCCTTGTCGGTGTTTGACACCCAACCCGTCGGGCAGTTAATTTCCCGCGTGACTAATGATACGGAAGTGGTTCGGGATCTGTACGTGATGGTGGTGGGCAGTGTACTGCGCAGCGCCGCGCTAATTGGGGCGATGCTGATTGCCATGTTCAGCCTGGACTGGCGTATGGCGCTGGTGGCCACCACAATTTTTCCGGCAGTAGCAATTGTTATGGCGATTTATCAACGCTACAGCACGCCTGTCGTTCGCCGGATGCGTAGTTACCTGGCGGATATCAATGATGGCTTCAACGAATCCATCAGTGGCATGAATATTATCCAACAGTTTCGTCAACAGATAAGGTTTGGTAAAAAGCTTAGCGTCGCCAGTTGGTCGCATTATGACACGCGTATGCAGACACTGAGGTTGGATGGGTTCCTGTTGCGCCCACTGCTAAGCCTGTTTTCGGCACTGGTGATGTGCGGTCTGTTGCTACAATTTGGGTTTAGTGCTGTCGGTTCTGTAGGCGTTGGGGTGTTGTATGCCTTTATCAACTATTTAGGCCGGTTGAATGAGCCACTGATTGAATTGACCACCCAGCAATCGATGTTGCAGCAGGCCGTTGTAGCCGGAGAGCGTATTTTTGAATTGATGGATGGTGCCTGTCAGCAATACGGTGATGATATTCGTGCGTTAGAGAGTGGGCGCATTGATATCAATAAAGTGACGTTTTCTTATCATAAAGACAGGCCGGTGTTGCATCACATTGAGCTGCATGTGCCGGATCGGGGATTTGTCGCGTTAGTTGGGCATACCGGGAGTGGTAAAAGTACGCTGGCAAACCTGCTGATGGGGTATTACGCACCAGATAGCGGGGAAATTCGTCTGGATAATCGTCTGTTGCCGAGCTTATCGCATCAGGTATTGCGCCAGCATGTGGCGATGGTGCAGCAGGATCCAGTGGTGTTGGCCGATTCTATGTACGCGAATGTCACACTGGGGCGTGACATCAGTGAGGAAATAGTTTGGCAGGCGCTGGAGATGGTGCAACTGGCATCGCTGGTGCGTGACATGCCGGAAGGCATTCATAGTCGGATTGGCGAGCAGGGCAATAACCTGTCCGTTGGGCAAAAGCAACTACTGGCGTTGGCCAGGGTGCTGGTGGCGACTCCAAGAATTTTAATTCTGGATGAAGCGACCGCCAATATCGATTCCGGTACTGAACAGGCTATCCAGCGAGCGTTGCGGCTGGTGCGTTCCTATACAACATTGGTGGTGATTGCGCATCGTTTGTCTACTATTGTCGAAGCAGACAATATTCTGGTGCTGCATCATGGCAGAACGGTGGAGCGGGGAACGCACGAACAATTGCTGGCAAAGGAAGGCCGATACTATCAGATGTATCAACTGCAGCAGGCGGGCAAGGAATTAACTTTTTCGCAGCCACATGACTCCGTCGCACTGATCTCTCAGGCACCATGACTGCCAACGCAGTGCAGCATTTCGCACCATAATTTGGCAGATCATTCCTTGTTGTACAGTGTGTTGCACTGAAACTAAGCGTGATGCACTATTTTTGTGCGTCACGCGCTCCTGTTTTTCCCATTTAGTGTTCATACTTCATCCAGTCATCTTCTTTTCTGTCTTTAAAGCATCACGTTTCATCGCTTTTATATCGGTGTGGGATTTGTGGCACACGATTTGCTTTAAGTGATGCGTGGAGATATTGAGAGTGACGGGCAATAGCCTGAACTTACATGGTTAGGGGGATGAGGATGAAACTGGTTACTGTGGTAATTAAACCGTTCAAGCTGGAAGATGTACGTGAAGCACTGTCTTCTGTGGGCATCCAGGGGCTTACCGTCACTGAGGTGAAAGGGTTTGGGCGCCAGAAAGGGCACGCAGAATTGTATCGCGGCGCAGAGTACAGCGTTAATTTTTTGCCAAAGGTGAAGATCGATATTGCGATCGCTGATGACCAACTGGATGAAGTTATTGATGTGATCAGCAAAGCCGCTTACACGGGTAAGATTGGCGATGGCAAAATTTTTGTTGCGGAACTGCAGCGTGTCATCCGTATCCGTACCGGCGAAACTGATGAAGCCGCACTATAACTATTACCTGATTTAGCCTTATTAAATAGGGATGAATGAAAAAATGAAGAAATTTTCCTTGTCGTTAGGTTTAGGGGCGGCAGCCATGCTTCCAGCATGGGCTATGGCGGATACGCCGGCACCTGTAGTGGATAAGGCGGACAACGCGTTCATGATGATTTGTACGGCATTGGTACTGTTCATGACGCTTCCTGGTCTGGCGTTGTTCTACGGTGGTTTGATTCGCAGCAAAAACGTGCTGTCTATGCTGACCCAAATAACAGTAGCTTTTGCCCTGGTCTGCATCTTGTGGGTGATTTATGGCTACAGTGTGGCATTTAGCACCGGCAGCCCGTTCTTTGGTGGTCTGACTAACTTCATGCTGAATGGCATTGATATCAACTCAGTCAGCGGTACTTTTTACCAGTTTATTCATGTGGCGTATCAGGCGTCCTTTGCTTGTATCACAGTAGGCTTGGTGCTTGGTGCTTTGGGTGAACGCGTGCGTTTCTCTGCTGTGTTGATCTTCTCTGCACTGTGGTTCACGTTGTCTTATTTGCCGATGACTCATATGGTATGGGGTGGAGGTTATCTGGCGGCAGATGGTGCGCTGGACTTCGCCGGTGGTACGGTGGTGCATATCAATGCTGCAGTGGCTGGTCTGGTTGGCGCATTACTGTTGGGCAAACGTGTCGGTTTCGGTAAAGAGGCGTTCAAACCACACAATCTGCCGACAGTGTTTTTAGGTACCGCTATCCTGTATATCGGCTGGTTCGGTTTTAACGCGGGTTCTGCTGCCGCCGCTAACAATATTGCTGGTCTGGCGTTCCTGACCACTGTGGTGGCTACTGCCGCTGCAATCCTGGCATGGGTGCTGGGTGAGTGGGTTACTCGTGGCAAACCCTCTCTGTTGGGTGCCTGTTCCGGTTGTATCGCGGGCTTGGTTGCCATTACACCAGCAGCGGGTACTGTGGGTATCGGTGGCGCAATGGTGATCGGCTTTGCTGGTGGTTTTGCTGGCCTGTGGGGCGTGACCGTGCTGAAGAAATGGCTGCGTGTTGACGATCCTTGTGATGTGTTCGGTGTGCATGGCGTGTGTGGTATCGTCGGATGCTTGCTGACTGGCGTGTTTACTGCTTCATCACTGGGTGGTACTGGTTATGCTCAGGGTGTGACCATGGCTCATCAGGTATGGGTTCAGCTGTTTAGCGTGATTGTTGCTATCGTATGGTCTGGTGTTGCTGCGTTCATCTCTTTCAAGGTTGCGGATATTGCGGTTGGTCTGCGTGTTCCGGAAGAACAGGAGCGTGAGGGATTGGACGTCAACAGCCACGGCGAAAACGCGTACAACCAATAATTTTTCTCGTTCGGTAACGGATATCACTGTTACCCTAATGAACTCAAAAAAACCACCTTGAAAAAGGTGGTTTTTTTACATCTCAAATTAGCGATTATTGCCCATGCCGCCGGATGACGCCTTCCTGTGCACTGGAGGCCACCAGCACACCTTCACGGGTGTAGAAATGGCCGCGTACAAATCCGCGAGCACCAGAGGCTGAGGGGCTTTCAACGGTGTAAAGCAGCCAATCATCCAGACGGAACGGTCGGTGGAACCACATGGCATGGTCAATGGTGGCGACTTGCATACCTTGCTCAAGGAATCCTACGCCATGCGGTTGCAGCGCCGTAAGCAGGAAGTGGCAATCGGAGGTATAGCCGAGCAGATATTGGTGGGTTCTCTCGTCATCAGGCATGGTGCCATTGGCACGAAACCATACTTGTCTGACTGGAGGAGAAACTTCGCCTTTTAATGGGTTATGGAATGTTACCGGACGAATCTCAATCGGTCTGTCAGCAGTAAAAATTTGTCGCATAGCCGGCGGAATCAAATGTTCCATGCTACGGGCAATATCCTGTTCAGATGGGAGTTCTTCAGGTGGTATTACTTGTGGCATCTCATTTTGATGTTCAAAGCCGCTTTGACGAGTCTGAAAAGAGGCTGTCATGTAAAAAATCGAACGGCCATTCTGAATGGCACTGACGCGTCTGGCACTAAAGCTGTTACCGTCTCGCAGTGTCTCTACATCATAAATAATCGGTTTCTGGCTATCGCCAGGGAGCAGAAAGTAGCTGTGAAACGAGTGGACGAAGCGTTCCGCGGGTACGGTTTGTCTGGCAGCTGACAATGCCTGGCCGACTACCTGCCCACCAAATACCTGACGTAATCCCAGATCCTGACTTTGACCACGGAATAGTCCTTCTTCCAGTTTTTCCAGATTCAGCAGATCGAGAAGATTTTGTAATGCCTGACCCATAGTTCAGCCTTTAGAGTAATGTGATTACGTAACTAATTTACCGCAATAAGAAACCGGTTTTCGTCAAAACACCTTGGCAGAGCCTGAGCAGCAAATTGAGATAGTAATGGACAGCGCCATAACTATCGGAATTTTCCACCATAATTGTCATGCTGGTTGGTTCATACTTATTAACAGATGCGGTATTAGCTGACCGTCATCTTGAATAGAATAATATTAAGGAGGCTTAGCCTATGAGATTATGGCATATCTTTGGCGGTATTACGGTATTGTCCGCACTTTCCGGATGCGTGAATAACCATAGTACTGTTTCTGAGGCGGCTGCACCGGCAATAGGGCAGGTTCAGAGGCTTTCCCAACCTGTTAGCGGAATGCCCACTGTGACTGGCACAATCAATATTCGCCAAAAAATCGCGTTGCCACCAGATTCGGTGCTGACGGTAACGGTATCTGATGCGTCTATTCCAGATGTACCCTCAAAAGTTATCTCCCAGCGGGTTATCCGAACTGAAGGCCAGCAGGCACCATTCCGGTTTGTACTGCCTTATAACCCGTCAGAGATTCGGCCTGATGCCCGAATTCTGCTAAGCGCCGCTGTTGCTATTAACAACCGGGTGACACTGATTACTGAACATGTGATGCCAGTGGTCAGCAATGGGGTGAATAATGCCGATCTGACCTTGATACCGGTGCCAGCCGTGCCGGTACCTGCGAAACCTGCTGGGTTTTTAACACCTAATGAGCCGGAGACATCGGGTGATAGTTCTGGTTCATTATTGCAATCTTATTAATGTCTTCTCTCGCTGGCGGTCAGTATTAACGGCCTTGCATGTACCGCCAGCGGAATTTGTCCAGATCGATCTTCCCTTCCGAATTCAATATTATTCCTTCAGATTGAAGGGCTGATTTTTGCCGCTGAAAATCTGGACCTGTAAGTGAAATCTCACCTTTCCGGTTAATTACCCGGTACCAGGGTAACTCGCTGCCAGCGGGTAAGCCCCGTAATATACCGCCAACTTGTCGTGCTGCGCGCGATGAACCGGCAAGGAGTGCAACATCGCCATAGGTAACAACACATCCGTAAGGAATTGCGGCGATAACGTGGATGACGCGCTGTCGAAAATTATCCACCTCAGTAGTCATGGATGGGGTCAACATGTTGGAAACGGATAAAAAAATGACCAATACTAGCAGTATAAAAGCTGATGATGAGTAAGAAAACAGCGGTTAAGCGCCGTTTTCTTGCAATTGCTCAGTCCATCACCGATAATGCCCCCGCTCCACGACAGTGGGGCTGTCAATGGAGGCCCTGTTGGTTCTCCCGCAACACTAACCTGTGGACCCGGTCAGGTCCGGAAGGAAGCAGCCGCAGCAGGCGACGTGTGTGCCGGGATGTAGCTGGCGGGGTCTCCACCACTTCATTTTCTCAAACTTTCCTTTGATGGCGTTGATGCCATGTCAACTATTTAATCTCCTGACACTCATTAGTGCAATAATGGCGCTTTTTAGATGAGCGGGACAGCAGCAAGAATTTTTAGTAAGACAATTAAATTTAATTCTGAGTATCAGGGCAATCAATAAAGAGAACTTTAGGTAGTGATGAACAAAGTTGCAGTGAACAATTTTTGTTACAAACGGGCGATTTTTTCTTGCTGCTAAAAAACAAAGGCCGACGGCATATCGGCACAGTGTCTTTATGTTTATGCATTGAACTGCTGTTTTTACTACTTATCGAACATATTTCCACACAGCAGTTGGTACTTTGTCGTAAAGTTTATTCATCGTTAGCTCTGCAAGACGGTGGTCTGCGGCTGAATAGAACATTTCAAGTTCATCGTTAGAAAGCTCGTACTTGTTTTTTTCTATAACACGCTCAAGCGTATCGATGGTTGTGCATTTACGCAAACGCATAAGATAGTCGATTTTTTTCATAGTGACCTTATTAGTTTTCCTGGATTCAAATTAAGACTTAGATAAATTATTACTTAAGTTTTTACTACCGTACAGATGCTCTTTTCTGAGAACATTCTGAATAATTGTGACTTAGATTTTTGCCATTTCCGCAACTCTGCATCATTTATACCGTAGTTGCTGAAAAGAATATAAGTATCGTCTAGATATTTCTCAACTCGTTCACATAACGCCGCTTCATGCGGGTATTTTATTTTGTAGGTAACAACAAATGCTGCAATGTGTTCGATAAGTTCGTTTAGTTGAAGATTAACCGCAGAGGTCGGATCATTCACCCATCCACGGTTACTGTCACCTAATGTAGCAATACTTTCATCGTGCAGATTTTCACATAAGAATCTGAGTTGGGCAATATCATAATGTTGGGGTGTATACTCATCCATTTCTATCCCTCCGTAAGCTACGATTCAGTTTCACTTAGGGTCACCACGTTGCCAGACTGGTGGTGTAATGAAGTGCAGAAGATAGATGCCCCCTCAGTATGCCTCAATGTCCCTTAATCTTAAGACGAACAGGGGTAACACGGTGAATGTCAGGGAATGACGCAACATCACTGTTATCAATCATTCTGAATTCATTATAGCAAAAAAGCCAACATTTACGGTGTGGTCGAACCATTTTTATGACGATAGCTGCCATTGATGGGCCGCTTCCAGTGAGCCTTGATATATTTATCGACATTTGACACGAGTATATTTAATTTTTTTTGGCGTTAGCAAGAATCACTGTGTTAATTAATCTTTCTGGTTTGTCTTTATTTGTAAAGATTCTGGATGGATGAGAAATTAATTATTTTATCATTTTGTTTTTAAAGGGGATTTTGTTTTTTGGTTAAGGAGGGTGCGGTGATGCGCACCTTCCAATAATTTTTCTTCTAATAATAATTAACGTTTTTTCTTTTTCCTGCCCTGCACGGCATTGAAACGTGGATTGGTTTTACAGATGACATAGACACGACCCCGTCGTTTGACCACGATGCAGTCTTTGTGACGTGTTTTGGCGCTGCGCAGAGAGCTTAATACCTGCATGAATAATTCCTCATATTATGATTTCAGAAAGCGACCGAAACGCTGTTGGAAACGCGCTGCGCTCCCCTCTTTGGCGTATTCTTTTTGTTTGCCGGTATAATAAGGATGAGAGGCAGAAGAGACGTCGATAGTGACGTAAGGGTAGATTTCGCCTTCGTACTCGTAGGTTCTATCAGTTTTGATCGTAGACCCAATTTTATAAAACACATTCTCACTCGTATCGTGAAACAGAACAGGACGGTAGTGAGGATGAATGTTCGCTTTCATAATTGCCTCATTTGTTATGTTATAACATAACTTAATTGTGCGCTTTTTTAGCGTGATAATCAACGCTATGGTTTGCAAGGAGATGTAAGGTGAGTGAAATTGCAAGGGGCGTGCCTGACATCTGAAAAAACGCTTGAAAAAAAGGCCGCAAAGCGGCCTTTTGAAGAAAAGTAATGTGTTAGTGATTGGGCTGCGAGTGCTCGCGGTGTGATTCGTCCGTTTCTTTCTTTTTGCTGAAGCGGCGACGTACCACCACAAAGAACACTGGTACGAAGTAGATAGCCAGTACGGTAGCGGTAATCATCCCGCCCATTACACCGGTACCAACCGCGTTCTGCGCGCCAGAGCCTGCACCACTGCTGATAACCAGCGGCACCACGCCCAGAATGAACGCCAGTGATGTCATCAGAATTGGTCGCAAACGCATACGCACGGCATCCAGCGTGGCCTCGACCAAGCCTTTTCCTTCTTTTTCCATCAAATCCTTAGCGAACTCGACGATCAAGATAGCGTTCTTGGCGGATAAGCCGATGGTTGTCAGCAGACCTACCTTGAAGTAGACGTCATTTTCCATACCACGTATGCCTGCTGCCATCACCGCGCCAAACACGCCGAGTGGGACAACCAGCATAACGGAGAAGGGGATTGACCAGCTTTCATAAAGTGCAGCCAGACACAGGAATACCACAATGGCGGAGATAATAATCAGCGCCGGTGCCTGGTTACCTGCCAGTCGTTCCTGATAGGACATGCCAGTCCAGTCGAATCCGATCCCCGGCGGTAATTGAGACGCCAGTTGTTCCATCAGCGCCATGGCTTCACCTGTACTCTTACCGGGAGCTGCTTCACCCACCAGTTCTACTGCCGGTAGACCGTTATAACGCTCCAGGCGTGGCGAACCGTATTCCCAACGTGCAGAAGCAAAAGCCGAGAACGGGACCATCTGACCTGAGGCGCCACGGACATACCATTTTTGGATATCGCTGGGCAGCATACGGAATTTGGCTTCAGCCTGAACGTATACTTTTTTCACCCTGCCGCGATCAATGAAGTCATTGACGTAAGAACCTCCAAGCGCAGTAGTGAGTGTGGCATTAATAGTCGAAATCGATACACCGAGCGATTGTGCTTTTTCCTGATCGATCTCAAGCCGGTATTGCGGCATATCTTCCATCCCGTTGGGACGGACACGTACCAGCGTATCGGGATGTTGAGCGATCATTCCCAGCAGTTGGTTACGAGCAGCCATTAGCTTATCGTGGCCGAGGTTGTTTTGATCGATCAGTTCAAAGTCAAAACCACTAGCAGTACCGAGTTCAACGATTGCTGGTATGTTGAACGGGATAACTATCGCTTCCTTGATTTGGGAGAGGGCGCCAAAAGCACGACCGATAATCGCATCGACTTTATTGGCAGCACCGCTTCGTTCATCCCAGTCTTTCAGGCTGGCGAAAGCGATACCCATGTTCTGGCCGCGACCAGCGAAGCCGAAGCCGTTAACGGTAAAGACCGATTTAACGTTTTCTTTTTCGTTTTTCAGGTAGTAATCATTCACCTTATCAAGCACTTTCTGCGTGCTTTCCTGGGTGGATCCTACCGGCAGTTGCACCATTGTCAGCAATACGCCCTGATCCTCCTGAGGCAGGAAGGAGCTTGGCACACGGGTAAATCCAAAAGCCAGAACCAGAACAATAATCAGATATAACACGACGTAGCGGCCAGTGCTGCGCAGGATATTCGCAACACTGCTGGTGTAGTGATGGGTGCTCTTGTCGAACAAGCGGTTGAACCATCCGAAAACACCTTTTTTCTCGCCATGGTTAGCGATAGGTTTCAGGATAGTTGCACACAGCGCCGGCGTCAGGATCAACGCAACCAGTACCGACAGCACCATGGAAGACACGATGGTGACGGAAAACTGGCGGTAGATAGCGCCGGTTGAACCGCCGGAAAACGCCATGGGTATGAATACTGCGGACAGCACCAGCGCGATACCGACCAGCGCGCCCTGAATCTGTCCCATGGATTTACGTGTGGCTTCTTTGGGCGGCAATCCTTCTTCCGCCATGACACGTTCCACGTTTTCCACTACGACGATGGCATCATCCACCAATAGGCCGATGGCCAGTACCATAGCGAACATGGTCAAGGTGTTAATCGAATAGCCGAAGGCGGACAGAATAGCGAAGGTTCCAAGCAGTACCACGGGGACGGCAATAGTGGGAATCAGCGTGGCACGGAAATTCTGCAAGAACAGATACATCACCACGAACACCAGCACGATGGCTTCCAGCAGCGTTTTCACCACCTCGTAAATGGAGATTTTTACGAACGGCGTCGTGTCATACGGATACACCACCTTCAGCCCGGCCGGGAACGTCGGTTCCAGTTTGGCGATTTCTGCTTTTAGCGCTGCCGCGGTATCTAACGCATTGGCGCCTGTGGCAAGTTTAATCCCCAGGCCAGCAGCAGGGCGGCCATTATAACGTGCAATAACGTTGTAGCTTTCACCGCCAAGTTCGATGCGGGCAACGTTATTCAGGCGAACTTGCGAGCCATCCTGATTGACTTTCAACAGAATCTTACCGAACTGCTCCGGCGAATTCAGTCGGGTCTGCGCAATAATGGACGCATTCAGTTTCTGGCCGGGAACCGGTGGTGTACCGCCCAACTGACCAGCAGCAATCTGGTTATTCTGTACCTGAATCGCTGAGATAACATCGCTGGTGGTCAGCTGGTAATTGTTTAGTTTGTCTGGGTCCAGCCAGATGCGCATGGCGTATTGCGCACCAAACAACTGCGTATCGCCTACACCACGTACGCGACTGATAGGATCTTTGATGCTGGCGCCGACAAAGTCCGCGATATCCTGCTGGGTCACGTTATTGTTATCGCTGACAAAACCAAGCACCATCAGGAAACTGCTGCTGGATTTTTGCACGCTAACGCCTTGTTGCTGCACTTCCTGCGGCAACAGCGGCATTGCCAGTTGCAGTTTGTTCTGTACTTGTACCTGCGCGATGTCTGGGTTGGCGTCAGCATCAAACGTCAGTGTGATCTGTACGGTGCCGGACGAGTCACTGTTAGAAGACATATACAGTAACTTGTCGATCCCGTTCATGTTCTGCTCGATCACCTGTGTGACGGTATCCTGCAGGGTTTTCGCATCAGCGCCTGGATAGTTTGCGGTGATCTGAACCGCAGGTGGAGCTATCGTCGGGTACTGCGCAATGGGCAACTTCAGGATTGCCAGTGTCCCGGTGAGCATCACCATAATGGCGATGACCCAAGCAAAAATCGGGCGATCTATGAAAAACTTGGCCATGGATTACCGGCTCCCTGTTAAGACTTAGCGGGTTGGGACTGCGGTTGCGGCTGTTGCGCATTGCCTGCGGTCGCTTCCTGCACTTTTACCTGCATACCCGGTCTGACTTTTTGCAGGCCTGTCACGATGATGCGGTCACCCGGCTTAACGCCTGAGGTTACCAGCCATTGGTCGCCGATAGCCTGGCCGGTAGTGATAGGATGGACCTCTACCTTGTCGCCAGCTCCGACCACCATCACAGTGGCATCGCCACGTGGTGTGCGGCTGACTCCCTGCTGTGGCACCAGAATTGCGTTGGGATTCACACCTGAATCTATCTGTGCACGAACAAACATACCTGGCAGCAGGTTGTGATCCGGGTTCGGGAATACGGCACGCAGTGTAATGGAGCCTGTGGTTTCATCGACAGTGACGTCGGAGAATTCCAGCGTCCCGGTCTGGTTGTAATGGGTACCGTTATCCATCGTCAACTGGACGTTGGCTTTGCCATTGGTTTGTTGCAGGGTACCGTTTTCCAGTTCTTTTTTCAGACGCAGGAAATCGTTACTGGACTGAGTGACATCGACATAGATCGGGTCCAACTGCTGGATTGTCGTCATCGCTGTCGTCTGCCCATTAGCCACCAGCGCCCCTTCTGTCACGGTGGATTTTCCTACCCGACCGGTAATAGGGGCTGTTACGCGCGTATAGTTCAGGTTGATCTGGGCGCTGTCGAGCGTGGCTTTGGCGGCTGCGACTGAGGCTTCAGTCTGACGTGCCGTCGCAACGGCCTGATCGTAATCCTGCTTACTGACGTAATTAGTGCCGAGCAGCGGTTTGTAGCGATTAACCGTCAACTGTGCAATTTCAGCATTCGCCTGAGCCTGAGACAGGGCCGCCTTGGCGTTGTTGTACTGGGCCTGGTAGGTTGCCGGATCGATCTGATACAGCGATGTACCCACTTTGACATCGCTGCCTTCAACAAAGTTACGCTTCAGAATAATACCATTTACCTGAGGGCGTACTTCGGCAATACGATAGGCGCTGGTGCGTCCCGGCAGTTCCGTGGTGATATTCAGAGTTTGTGATTTTATCGTAACGATGCCGACTTCCGGTGCGCCCCCCTGATGGGCACCCCCTTGAGAGGCCTGATTGTCACATCCTGTGAGTACGAGGCCGCCAGAAAGCATCAGCATTGTTGCCAGAGGCGTAAGCCTTCTGTTTTTATTCATAGATAAACCCCAAGTATCCGATTTTTAATTGACCAATGGATCACACGCTATTAAACCCATTGCTGCGATAAATTCAGGTTCGTGCTATGTTACATACATCCGTGAATGTATGTAAATCTCACATCTCTTGAAAGTCAGCGCTATGGCACGAAAAACCAAACAACAGGCTCATGAGACCAAATGCCAGATTATGGACGCGGCAATGCGTCTATTTTCCGAGCGTGGTGTTTTCTCAACATCATTGTCCGATATTGCGGTTGCTGCCGGCGTGACTCGAGGTGCTATTTATTGGCACTTTAAAAACAAAGCTGAACTATTTGATGAGATATGGGCGAGATCAGAAGCCAAAATTTCTGATTTCGAAGCTGAGTATCAGGCAAAATTTCCTGATGATCCACTGCATGTACTCAGAGAATTGCTAATTTATATGCTGAAATTGACCGAATTCGATGCCGAGTGGCGCTCGATGATGGAGATCATTTTCCATAAGTGTGAGTTTGTTGGCGAATTACTGCCAACCTTCAATGCCCGCAAAGATTTGTACTTTGATTGCTACGATAAAATAGAAACCTCGCTGACAAACTGTATTCAGAAAGGGATGCTGCCGATGGACGTTAATCCACGGCGCGCAGCAGTAATTATGCGTGCTTATCTGTCGGGGATTATGGAAAACTGGTTGTTCTTACCGGAAAGCTTTGACCTGCAAAATGAAGCGCCGTATCTGGTTGACGGACTTATCGATATGTTGCGTACCAGCCCGGCCTTACGCCAAAGTGATTGATACACGAGTGTATGAGCACTGTAAGTAAGGCTCAACATTCGATACGCAGAAATACAGCCTGACATACCTTGTCTTTCAGCAGACATGATAGACTGCGCCATCTTTGTAAAACTGATGATGCATTATGAGCCGCTGTTTCACCGTTTCTGGTTTGTTTGCCGTTCTTTTTCGTTCTTTTCTTGATAAATGTGTTCGCTGCCGCTTGCCTTACGTCTGGGTGTTTTTGTTTGGAATGGCGCCGTTATGGTCTACGTTTGCCGCTGGCAACGATTTGCCGACCCGCGCTGAGATCCAAAATCGTCTTGATACCCTCAACAGGCAGAAGAGCCTGACCTCGGTAGATAAACTGACCCAGCAGGATCTCACTCAGACTCTGGATGTACTGGATTCTATTGATCGCGTCCGGCAGGAAACCAACCAACTGAAGCAGCAGGCGGCGCAGGCACCGGCCAAACTCAAGCAGGTAAATGAAGATCTGGTGTCATTGGGTGGGGCGGCACAGGTGTCTCAGCAAGCGCTGGAATCGCTATCACTAAAACAACTGGAAGCCCGCCTTAATGCAGCGCTGGACGACCTGCAGTCCGCACAGGAAAACCTGTCTACTTACAATAGCCAGTTGATTTCACTTCAAACTCAGCCTGAACGGGTACAGAGCGCGTTATATTCTGCTTCTCAGCGCAGTCAGCAACTGCGCACCCAGCTCAGCGGACTTGACCCGTCACTGGAGCCGTTACGGCCAAGCCAGCAGATAATGTTGCAGGCGGAGCAGACGCTGGTCGGGCTGCAAATGGAGCAGCAGCGTAAAAGCCTGGAAGTGAATACCACCTTGCAGGATCTGTTGCAAAAACAGCGTGATTATACCGCTGCACAGATAGGCCAACTGGAACACATGGTGCAGACGTTGCAAGGAATAATTAACAACAAACGTCTGAATCTATCGGAAAAAACGGCCAAAGAGGCGCAAAATTCGGATGAGTTACAGCGTATTCAGGAAAACCCGCTGGTTAAAGCGGAAATGGAGACGAATCGTCAACTCAGCCAGCGTTTAATCAAAGCGACGGAAGCCGGCAATACACTGGTTCAGGAGAGCATTCAGGTAAAAAACTGGCTGGATCGGGCCACACAGTCAGAACGCAACCTGAAAGAGCAGATTACGGTGTTAAAAGGCAGCTTGTTATTGTCGCGTATTCTTTACCAGCAACAGCAAAACCTGCCATCGGCTGACGCGATGGGCAATATCAGTACGCAGATCGCCGATCTGCGTCTGGAGCAGTTCGATATTAACCAGCAACGTGATGTGCTGTTTCGTGGCGATGAATATATTCAGCAACTGGTCACGCGCAGCAATGCCAAAGTAGATGCCGAGGTGACTGATGCGCTGGAGCAGATTCTGGATATGCGCCGTGAATTGCTCGATCAGCTCAATAAACAACTCGGTAACCAACTGATGCTGGCTATCAACCTGCAAATAAGCCGCCAGCAACTGATGAGCGTGAACGATTCGCTGCAACGTACTCTGACCCAGCAGATTTTCTGGGTTAGCAGTAATAAACCGATGGATTGGAACTGGCTGAAAGAGCTGCCATCGACCTTGAAACAGCAGGTAAAAAACCTGCATTTCAATCTGAAAGGCGGGCAGTTACGTCAGGGATTCATGGATTCGCTGGTGCTGATCATTCCGACGCTGTTGATTGTCGGTCTGCTGTGGTGGCGGCGTAAAAGTATCGATACTTATATGGGGAAACTGGCGGAAGATGTCGGGCAACTCAAGCGCGATAGCCAGTTACACACACCAAAAGCCATTCTGTTGTTGATTTTGAACACCTTACCGGGCGTGCTGGTAATACTGTCGTTGGGGTTATGGCTGAAACGGGCCGATAGTCAAATCAGTAGTTTTGCCTGGTTGTTAAGTGAACATCTGGCATTGTTCTGGGCCGTTTTCGCCACTGCCTGGTTTAGCCTCAAACCTGGGAGCCTGAGCGAGCGCCACTTCAATATTCCGGCATCCCGTTGCGCACATTATCAGCGTCAGACGCTGCGACTTGGTGGTGCGCTGCTGCCGCTGATGTTCTGGTCGGTGGTAGGTGAGAAAGCACCGTTATATCTGGTGGACGATGCCATTGGGCAGATAATTATCGTTTGTAACCTGTTGCTGCTGACCATTCTGGTATTTCCGGTATGTCGTGACTGCTGGCGAGAAAAAGAACGTCATACGGTGCAGCTGATCGTGGTGACGATGATGGCTGCCATGCCGCTATTTCTGATCGGGTTAATGCTGAACGGGTTTTTCTATACTTCGCTACGGTTGGCTGGCCGTTGGATTGACAGCCTGTATTTGCTGATCGTCTGGAATATCGTTTATTTCGCTACTATCCGTGGATTAAGCGTTGCGGCACGCCGTCTGGCTTATCGCCGTGCGGTGGCGCGACGCCAGAGTCTGGTCAAGGAAGGGGCGGAAGGCAGTGAACCGATGCCGGAAGCGCCGCTGGCGTTAGAACAGATCAGCCAGCAGTCTTTGCGGCTGACAACGATGGTGCTGTTTTTGGCGTTCTCCGGTGCGTTTTACTGGATCTGGGCCGACCTGGTGACGGTATTCTCCTATCTGGACAGTATTACGCTGTGGCATTACAGCACGGCGAATGCCAGCGGCACGGTATTGCAACCGGTAACCTTGGGTAATCTGCTGGTGGCGTTGGTGATTGGCGGCGTGGCTTATGTGATGACCCGCAACCTGCCGGGGTTGCTGGAAGTTCTGGTGCTTTCGCGTTTGCAACTGCGGCAGGGCACTTCTTATGCCATTACCACGGTGCTGACCTATTTGATTACTACTGTCGGTGCGGTTACGTCGCTCAGTTCGCTCGGCGTTTCCTGGGACAAGCTGCAATGGCTGGTCGCGGCATTATCCGTAGGGTTGGGATTTGGTTTGCAGGAGATTTTCGCCAACTTTGTGTCGGGCTTGATTATCCTGTTCGAACGGCCAGTGCGCATCGGTGATACCATTACCATTGGCACGTTCTCCGGTTCAGTCAGCAAGATCCGTATTCGTGCCACTACAATTACTGATTTTGACCGTAAAGAAGTGATCATTCCCAACAAGGCATTTGTCACCGAGCGACTGATTAACTGGTCGCTGTCAGATACCATCACGCGTGTATTGATCCGTATTGGCGTCGCCTATGGTTCCGATCTGGACAAGGTGAAAGAGATATTGTTGCAGGCTGCGCGTGATAACCCGCGTGTCATGATCGATCCTGAGCCACAGGTGTTTTTCCTGTCGTTTGGTGCGAGCTCGCTGGAGCATGAACTGCGTCTGTATGTACGTGAACTGCGTGATCGCAGCTATACCGTTGATGAGTTGAACCGCACTATTGATCACTTATGTCGTGAAAATAATATCGATATTGCTTTCAACCAACTGGAAGTTTATCTGCATAACCCGCAGGGCAAGGAAGTACAGGAAGTCTCTCGCGTGCTGGCTCAGCCGCGAAATGAGGTGCAGCCTGATAATTAACGTCGTGGTAAAACTAACGTTGTCAACGTTATTGGGTAAAAGAACAGACGCCGGAGCGTGACTGCTCCAGCGTCATACTGAGGCTTGTTGGGGGCGCGAGTCAGCTTTTAGCTGGTAATCCCGACGCACTATTTCCAGCGCCGCCAGCACGACCTCCGGTGCAATCTGATTTTCTTCCAGTAGCATAATGAGATCGACCGCCAGCTTAACGTCTGGCGTTTCATTTTCCAGAGACATGATGTTGCTACCTCACTCCGAGCCTGCTTCGTTTTTTCTAAAACATAGCAGAGAATAGTGAACGAGGGTTACGAAAGGTTAAAAACCCTGTTCCTGACGTTCAATCTGGCGCTCCAGTTTTGAGAGCGCCTGACGGCAACGTGCCAGCCGGCCTTCCAGCGCAGCCAGCTCGCGTTGCAAACGTTGCTGCTCGCTGAGTTGGCTCTGAGACGCCAGCAGGCTTTCCCTGTCCTGAATCATTGCCAGCAGGCGACGCTCATAGCCCTGATATTCCGCCAGTTTCTGATATCGATCCTGCGGTGCCGGCATTGAAGGCTCTTGTTCCCGCAACGGTTGAGTCGCCAGTTCCCGCTGTAAGGCTGTTATTTGCGCCAGCAATTTTTCTGCCATAAACGTGACCCGATCCAGACGTTGTTCCTGTACATATTGCTGCAAATGCTGGTAGTTAAGACGAATCTCGTCGAGATAATCGCCTAACCGGGTGCCGTAACAACTGAATAACTGGCGGTCAAAACGTGATCGCGGCGCTTGTCGCGCGGCGATCGGTTCGACATGTTGTGCCAGCGTATCAATCTGGCGCGCCAGTGCGGCTAGCAATGCCTGGGTTTCCATGGTGTTTCCTCCATCAGGTCGACTGCGGTATCCGTAAACCGCAGCAGGTGGAACACGGGCCGGTTCAGTGCGCCGGTTTGCCGCTGTGGAATTTGAAATCGTTATCCGGACTGGTAATCAACAGCGCTTCTGTTTGCGCAAAAAAAGCGATGCGTGCGCGAATATCTTTACCGGCAATCTGTTCCGCCAGCGCCAGATAATCCTGATAGTGGCGTGATTCAGAGCGCAGCAGGGAAATATAGAACTTGCGTACGTCTTCTTCCAGATATGGTGCCAGTCTGGCAAAGCGTTCACAGGAGCGCGCTTCGATAAAAGCGCCGATAATCAACTTGTCTACCAGCGCATCCGGCTCATGTGTTTTCATGTGTTGTGTCATACCGCTGGCATAACGACTGGCGGGTACGCTCTGATAGGCGATGCCTTTTTGCGTCATTACTTCCAGCACCTGATAAAAGTGGTGCAGTTCTTCACGGATCAACAGCACCAGTTTATCGATAATGTCCTGACTATAGTGGCAGTCAGCGCGTGCAGTAATCTGGCGGGAAACCAGTCCGCTCGCTTTGAGTGTCTGCATGTCGCCTACTCCTCGGTAGGCAAAATTCTCATACGGGGCAATCCAGTCCTGCAATTGGTGCCGGATTTCCTGATCCACCGCGTAACGTCGGAGCAGAAACAGGGCACTCTGGGCTGCTTTCAATTCGCACAGCAGGTGATCGCGCAGCAGTATGGGCAGATTTTCCGGTTTACGCGCTTCATTAATCCATTCATCTGGTGTGGCGGCGCGAAGAAAAGCATGAATCGGGTCGAGGATGGAATGATCAAACATGTACGGAGACGGGTTGAGTTAACGTGGCGGTATGATACAACGGTTCATGTGGATTGTGATCGGGTCAACCGGGCTGGGCTGCCGGAGGCTGATGAGGGCCGGGAAGACAAGGAGACGATATGTATCGGGTCGTGTTGATAACCGTGGGGTGGTTGGCGGTGGTGCTGGCGGCATTGGGCGTGGTATTGCCGTTGCTGCCTACCACGCCGTTTTTGTTGTTGTCGGCATGGTGTTTTGCTCGCTCGTCGCCGCGTTTCCATGACTGGTTGCTTTACCGTTCCTGGTTTGGCAGTTATTTGCGTCACTGGCAGCGGCATCGAGCACTGCCGCCGGGGGTGAAAACCAAAGCGGTGTTGGTGATTGTCGCTACCTTCGCCTTGTCATTGTGGATGGTGGAAGTGAGCTGGGTTCGGGGGCTGTTGCTGGTGATTCTGGCCGTGTTGCTGACGTTTATGCTGCGTTTGCCGGTTATTGATCCGAAGCAATAGCCCGCGATAAAAATGCGCAGAACTGTGCAGGCCAGTTGCATTTACCCGTCAGTTTGACTAGATTTGAGCGTTTTCGTGCGCGAGCCGCCACCGTATTTTTATTGTTAACCGTTAACGCCAGTGGGCGGCATGGTTAAAGGCCGTGGCGGTGTTCAGTGAATATAAGGTTTTATCAGGCACAACATTATGACCGCAACTCAGCAGCCAGAATTGATTAAAAACAGTATCAAGAGTATTCCGGATTACCCCAAGCCGGGCATACTGTTTCGTGATGTGACCAGCCTGCTGGAGAATCCTCAGGCCTATGCGGCAAGCATCGACATGCTGGTTAAACGCTATCAGGGCACTGGCATTACCAAAGTCGTCGGTACCGAAGCGCGTGGTTTCCTGTTTGGTGCGCCGGTGGCATTGGCGCTGGGCGTCGGTTTTGTTCCGGTACGTAAACCGGGTAAACTGCCGCGTGCGACGTTGAGCGAAAGCTACGAACTGGAATACGGCAGCGATACGCTGGAAATTCACGCCGATTCCATTACCGCCAGCGACAAGGTGTTGGTGGTAGACGATCTGCTGGCGACCGGCGGCACGATCGAAGCGACGGTCAAATTGATTCGCCGCCTCAGTGGTCAGGTTTCCGATGCCGCTTTTATTATCAATCTGTTTGACCTGGGTGGACAGCAGCGCCTTGAGAACATGGGCATCACCTGCTACAGCCTGGTCGATTTCCCCGGCCATTGATGACGGCAGTCTCGCCGATGGCGGCGAGACTGTGTTAGCATCACCTCCTCAATAACTCAACTGTTGCGGTATTGATGAGCTATCAGGTTCTTGCCCGTAAGTGGCGTCCCCAAACCTTTGCTGATGTGGTAGGACAGGAACATGTCCTGACCGCGTTGGCCAATGGTCTTTCGTTAGGCCGCATCCACCATGCCTACCTGTTTTCCGGTACACGGGGCGTAGGTAAGACCACTATCGCCCGTTTGCTGGCGAAGGGGCTGAATTGCGAAACGGGGGTGACGGCGACGCCTTGCGGCCAGTGCGATACTTGCCGGGAAATTGAACAAGGGCGTTTTGTCGATCTGATTGAGATTGACGCGGCATCCCGCACTAAAGTGGAAGATACCCGTGATCTGCTGGATAACGTGCAATATGCTCCGGCTCGTGGCCGCTTCAAGGTTTACCTGATCGACGAAGTGCACATGCTCTCCCGCCACAGTTTCAACGCATTGTTGAAAACGTTGGAAGAGCCGCCGCCGCACGTGAAATTCCTGCTGGCAACGACCGATCCGCAAAAACTGCCGGTGACTATTTTGTCCCGCTGCCTGCAGTTTCATCTTAAAGCGCTTGATGCCGAGCAGATTCGCCAACATTTGCAGCATGTGCTGGAGCAGGAACAGTTGGCTACGGAGCCGCGTGCATTGCAGTTGCTGGCTCGTGCTGCCGATGGCAGCTTGCGTGATGCGCTAAGCCTGACTGATCAGGCCATTGCTATGGGGCAAGGTCAGGTCACCGCCGCTGCCGTCAGCCAGATGCTGGGTTCATTGGATGATGAGCAGCCGCTGGCGTTGATCGAATCGCTGGTGAAAGGCGATGGCGCTGGGGTGATGGCGCAGATGGAGCAGGCGGCGGCACGCGGCGTTGACTGGGAAGCGTTGTTGGTGGAAACCCTGACGCTACTGCATCGCATTGCCATGCTGCAGTTGCTGCCTTCCGCGTTGGGGGACGAATACAATCAGGTCGCGCCCCGGTTGCGTGAGTTGGCGCGGGTGATCCCGCCTGCCGAGGTACAACTCTATTACCAGACGTTGTTAGTCGGGCGTAAGGAGCTGCCGTACGCACCGGATCGCCGAATGGGCGTAGAAATGACGCTGTTGCGGGCGCTGGCGTTTCATCCAGGTCAGGTGATCGCCGAGCCGGTTCCGGTTGGCGCGCCGCTCACTGCACCTATGAACGAGACTCCGCTAGTCAGTGACGCGGCGCCTGCACAGTCACCGGTTCGAACCGCTGGGATGATGCCAGCCGCATCCGGTGGTGAGTCCGTGGCCAATCGTGCGCCGACGACGGACAGCGAACCGGCGGCACCGTCAGCAGCAGAGAACAATTTGCCGGATGCGACCGCGCAACTGCTTCAGGCGCGTAGTCAGTTGTTGAACCGGCAGGGAAATACTCCCGCAAAAAAGACTGAACCGGCGGCGTCAGGAAAAACGCGGCCGGTCAACTCGGCACTGGAGAGGCTGGCTTCAGTGACGGAGCGTGGTCAGCAGCAAATGGCGGCGAAAGCCGTTGCACAGGAAGAGCAGAAAAAGCAAGAGGCTTACCGCTGGCGGGCACAGAAGAAAACTGAGCAAGTTGACGTTACACCGGTGACCACGCCTAAGGCGTTGCGCTCGGCGCTGGAATATGAAAAAACGCCGGAACTGGCGGCGCGACTGGCGGTGGAAGCCATTGAGCGTGATCCTTGGGCAGCGGAAATTGATCGTTTGACGCTGCCTAAACTGGTGCAGCAACTGGCGCTTAATGCGTTTAAAGAGATGCCGGAGGAGGGGGTGATTCACTTGCACTTGCGCTCTTCGCAACGTCATCTGAATTCGGCGGCGGCGCAGAAAACGCTGTCGGAGGCGCTGGCAGCGCACTATGGTCGAGCTATCAGCCTGACGATTACTGAAGATGATACGCCAGCGGTCCGTACGCCGCTGGAGTGGCGACAGGTCATTTATGAAGAGAAGCTGGCGCAGGCGCGCCAGTCCATAATGGCTGATGCTAATATTCAAACGCTACGGCGTTTCTTTGATGCGGAACTGGATGAAGAGAGTATCCGCCCTGTTTAACCCCGCTGCCTGTCGGCAGCACGAAGTAGTAGAGAGAGCGATATGTTTGGTAAAGGCGGTTTAGGCAATCTGATGAAGCAAGCTCAGCAGATGCAGGAAAAAATGCAGAAAGCGCAGGAAGAGATCGCCAATCTGGAAGTGACCGGGGAGTCGGGCGCTGGGCTGGTGAAAGTGACGATTAATGGCGCTCACAACTGCCGTCGCGTTGAAATCGACCCCAGTCTGATGGAAGACGATAAAGAGATGTTGGAAGACCTGATTGCTGCGGCCTTCAATGATGCGGCCCGCCGTATCGCTGAAGTCCAACAGGAAAAAATGGCGTCGGTTTCCAGCGGTATTCCGCTGCCGCCCGGCTTCAAGATGCCGTTCTGATGCAAACCAGCCCGCTTCTTGAGGCGTTGATGGAGGCGCTGCGCTGTTTACCCGGCGTGGGGCCAAAATCGGCGCAACGCATGGCGTTTCATCTGTTGCAGCGTGATCGCAGCGGCGGTATGCGTCTGGCGCAGGCGCTTACCCGCGCCATGTCAGAGATTGGTCATTGCGCCGACTGCCGGACTTTTACCGAGCAGGACGTTTGCACTATTTGCGCCAACCCACGCCGTCAGCAAAATGGTCAGATTTGTGTAGTGGAAAGTCCGGCGGATATTCATGCCATTGAGCAGACCGGGCAGTTTGCCGGGCGCTACTTTGTGCTGATGGGGCATCTGTCGCCGCTCGATGGTATCGGTCCCGGCGATATTGGTCTGGATAGACTGGAAGAACGTCTGGCGACGGAAACCATCAGTGAAGTGATTTTGGCGACCAATCCGACGGTGGAAGGTGATGCAACAGCTAATTATATTGCCGAGTTGTGCGCCGAACATGGCGTCATGGCCAGCCGTATCGCCCATGGCGTACCGGTAGGCGGCGAGCTGGAAATGGTGGATGGCACCACCTTGTCTCACTCGCTGGCCGGGCGTCATCCCATTCGTTTCTGATTTCTCTGGCCGTCGGTCGGCGGCCTCTGTCTCTCCCGGTGCTGTCCGTACCGTCAATCGCAGGCTGCCTCTTGAAACCTTATCGGTTTATCCCCATTTATTGCTTATACCCCGTTAAGTCAGCCTGAATAAATACATATTGAGGTAAGTAATAATGAGTATGAAAGGCCAAGAGACCCGTGGCTTCCAGTCAGAAGTAAAGCAACTGCTGCACCTGATGATCCATTCGTTGTATTCCAATAAAGAAGTGTTTCTGCGCGAATTGATCTCCAACGCATCCGATGCGGCGGATAAATTGCGCTTTCGCGCGCTGTCTGCGTCGGAGCTGTATGAAGGTGATGGGGAGTTGCGTGTTCGGGTGTCCATCGATAAGGAAAAACGGACCCTGACCATTAGCGACAACGGTATCGGCATGAGCCGCGATGACGTTATTGACAACCTGGGGACTATTGCCAAATCCGGCACCAAAGCGTTTCTGGAGTCTCTTGGCTCTGATCAGGCTAAAGATAGTCAGTTGATAGGCCAGTTTGGGGTCGGTTTCTATTCCGCATTTATCGTTGCCGATAAGGTGACGGTGAAAACCCGTGTCGCGGGCGCTAGCGCCGAACAGGGGGTGTTCTGGGAATCTGCTGGTGAAGGTGAATACACCATTGCTGATATTGCCAGAGCGGAACGCGGTACAGAAATTACCCTGCACCTGCGGGAAGGCGAAGATGAGTTTCTCGACAACTGGCGCGTACGTTCGGTAATCAGCAAGTATTCCGACCATATCGCGTTGCCGGTGGAAATTGAATCCCGTACTGAAAGCGAAGAAGAGGGCGGTGAAGAAACCGTCACCTGGGAAAAAATCAACAAAGCCCAGGCACTGTGGACCCGAAGCAAGTCTGAAATCAGCGATGATGAGTACAACGAGTTCTATAAGCACATCGCCCATGACTTCACCAACCCGTTGAGCTGGAGCCACAACCGGGTAGAAGGGAAGCAGGAATACACCAGCCTGCTCTATATTCCTTCACAGGCCCCCTGGGACATGTGGAATCGTGATCACAAACATGGCCTGAAATTGTATGTGCAGCGTGTGTTCATTATGGACGATGCTGAACAGTTCATGCCGAACTACCTGCGTTTTGTGCGTGGCCTGATCGACTCCAACGACCTGCCGCTCAACGTATCGCGCGAAATTCTGCAAGATAACCGCGTCACGCAGAACCTGCGTACTGCGCTGACCAAGCGTGTACTGCAGATGCTGGAAAAACTGGCCAAAGATGATAGCGAAAAATACCAGACATTCTGGCGTCAGTTCGGTCTGGTGCTGAAAGAAGGCCCGGCTGAAGATGGCGGTAATCGTGAAGCTATCGCCAAACTGCTGCGTTTTGCCACCACTCATAATGATAGTGATGCCCAGACCGTGTCGCTCGACGACTACATCAGCCGCATGGTGGAAGGTCAGGACAAGATCTATTACATCACCGCCGACAGCTACGCCGCTGCTAAGAGCAGTCCGCATCTGGAACTGTTCCGCAAGAAAGGCATTGAAGTACTGCTGCTCTCTGATCGCATCGACGAATGGATGATGAGCTACCTGACCGAGTTTGACGGTAAATCGTTCCAGTCGGTCAGCAAGGCTGACGAGTCACTGGACAAACTGGCCGATGAAGCTAACGAGTCGCAGAAAGAAGCGGAAAAAGCGCTGGAGCCGTTTGTCGAGCGCGTCAAGACACTGCTTGGCGAGCGTGTGAAAGAGGTGCGCCTGACTCACCGTCTGACCGATACTCCGGCGATTGTCACCACCGATGCTAACGAGATGAGCACTCAGATGGCGAAGTTGTTTGCTGCCGCAGGCCAGCAGGCGCCGGAAGTGAAGTACATCTTTGAATTGAATCCGGAACATGCGCTGGTGAAACGCGCTGCCGACACGCAGGATCAGGCGCAGTTCGGTGAGTGGGTTGAGCTACTGCTGGATCAGGCGCTGTTTGCCGAGCGCGGTACACTGGAAGATCCTAACCAGTTCATCCGCCGTATGAATCAGTTGCTGATCGCCTGATTCGTATTCCAGTGAGTAAATCGATGTGGCGCTCCGGTTAGCCGGGGCGCTTTTTTTCCGCTTGCCGCCTCGAATGTGAAGACCATTTCCCGCCTGACTCTCTGTCGTCTACACTCTCAAAACCGGGTGAAAAGTTATACGCCATCACGAATTTTAGTTTTACCGCGCCGGCTGAAGCGTGCCCGTTCCTTGAGGAAGCGCCTCTGGAATGGTATGGTTTATCGTTTTTCAAATTTTTTTTAAAAAACTACATAGCAAGGGGAATTACGCAATGCGTATTATTCTGCTGGGCGCTCCAGGCGCAGGCAAAGGTACTCAGGCTCAGTTCATCACGGAGAAATATGGCATTCCGCAAATTTCCACCGGTGATATGTTGCGTGCGGCGGTAAAAGCCGGTAGCGAACTGGGCAAGCAGGCAAAAGAGATCATGGATGCGGGTAAACTGGTGACAGACGAGCTGGTGATCGCCCTGGTTAAAGAGCGTATCACACAGGATGACTGCCGCAATGGTTTCCTGCTGGATGGTTTCCCGCGTACCATTCCTCAGGCTGATGCGATGAAAGATGCCGGTATTAATGTTGATCATGTTATTGAATTCGACGTGCCTGATGAGCTGATCGTTGAACGTATCATTGGCCGCCGCGTACATGCCGCTTCCGGTCGCGTATACCACGTGAAGTTCAATCCGCCTAAAGTGGAAGGTAAAGATGATGTTACCGGTGAAGATCTGACTATCCGTAAAGATGATCAGGAAGACACGGTGCGTCAGCGTCTGGTGGAATATCACAAGCAGACCGCGCCGCTGGTGAATTACTATCAGCAGGAAGCGGCGGCTAACCGTACTCGTTACCACAAAATTGACGGTACCAGTCCGGTCAGCGAAGTCAGCGCAGAGCTGGCCCGTATTCTTGGCTGATCCTGTTTTTGGGCAGCGCCATTAGTATTTGATGGCGCTTGTTCCCTCGTTATCCGGTTATTCTCCTGTTGTGCTCTCTTCGCTCTATTGCTCCCGACAATTGCTGGTATCGGCCTTAACTGCGTGGCTGCCGGTTTCTCACTGCGATGTTTCCGCTACAATGCTATTCCATTCCCATCTAAATGATGATGCCGACGCGGCAGCAGAGGAAAACGTTGATGAAAAAAGAAAAACGCGGTGTGTTGATGGTGAATCTGGGCACGCCGGATGCGCCGACGCCGCAGGCGGTAAAACGTTATCTGGCCGAATTCCTGCATGACAGACGAGTGGTTGATCTGAGTCGATGGTTATGGTGCCCATTGCTGCATGGCATTATTCTGCCGATCCGTTCGCCGCGGGTAGCAAAACTTTATCAGTCGGTGTGGATGGAGGAAGGCTCACCACTGTTGGTTTACAGCCGTCGGCAGCAACAGGCACTGGCAGCAAGCCTGCCTGATGTCCCTGTGGCACTCGGCATGAGCTATGGTTCGCCGAGTTTGCAATCCGCGCTGGATGCACTATTGGCGCAGGGCGTTACCGAGGTGACGGTATTACCGATGTACCCGCAATACTCCTGTTCCACTAGCGCTGCCGTGTGGGATGGCCTGGCGAAGCTGCTGAGCAGGCAGCGCCAGGTGCCGGGTATCCGTTTTATCCGTGATTATGCTGAGCATCCGACTTATATCGTCGCGCTGAAGCATCGTGTTGAGCAATCATTTGCGGAACATGGCGTGCCGGATAAGCTGATTATTTCATTTCACGGCATTCCGCAGCGCTATGCTGATGAAGGCGATGATTATCCTAAACGCTGTGCTGCTACGGCACAGGCGCTCACTGTTGCGCTTGGACTATCACCGGAACAGGTAATGATGACCTTCCAATCGCGTTTTGGTCGTGAAGCCTGGCTGACGCCTTACACCGATGAAACGATGCAGGCATTGCCGAAGCAAGGCATCAAGCGAATTCAGGTGATTTGTCCCGGTTTTGCGGCGGATTGCCTGGAAACGCTGGAAGAGATCAAAGAACAGAATCGGGAGCTATTTCTACATGCCGGCGGTGAGTCTTTTCAGTATATTCCGGCGTTGAACGACGACCCGCTGCACATTGCTTTGCTAACGCAGTTGGTGAATGAGCGATAGGGCACTACGCTGCGAAGCCTGCTGGTGATGTCAGGCGCCACCGAGCGCCTGACAACGATGGCATTAGAGAGAGCAGGCTTTGGCGGTGGCTATTTCGTCGATGTTCAACATGGCTATCATAGTTTCGGCGATTTCCCGCTCGCCCATAACGACATGATCAGCACCATGATCGGTGATATAGGTGACTTCATCGTCATAGTGCGCTCTGGCGATGATTTTCAGGTCAGGACGCCGTGCTCTCGCCGCCGCTACGATTTCTCCAGCTTCGTAGCCGTTGGGAATAGTCAGCAACAGCCAACTGGCGCAATCAAGGCGGGCAATATCCATGATATCGGGCCGGGTGGCGTTGCCCAGCACCGTTTTGAGGCCTTGTTCCCGCAATCCATCAACGCGTGCGCGTGAGGTTTCAATCACCACCATGGGTATGCCGGCCTGATGCAACTGGGCGCCGATCAGGCTGCCTACGCGGCCATAGCCTATCAGTAACGCATGGTTGCACAGCTCAATCGGAATCTGCTTTTCTTCTTCGATCACTTCTTCAACGATTTGTTCTTCAATGCTTTCGTGCCTGGCCAGATAGCGCTCCAGCAGTGTAAACAGCAGCGGGTTGAGCATAATCGACAAAATAGCGCCGGCCAGCACCAGATTACGGCCATTTTCTGACAATATGCCGAGTGAAATACCCAAACCAGCCAGAATAAAAGCGAATTCGCCAATCTGCGCCAGACTGGCGGAAATAGTCAGCGCCGTACGTCTTGAGTGCCCAAACAGGTGTACCAGCAGGAAGGCGGCCATTGATTTGCCTATCACGATAATCAGCAGCGTTGCCAGTACTGCCAGCGGTTCACGTACCAGAATCATCGGGTCGAACAACATACCGACTGAAACGAAGAACAGTACGGCGAATGCATCGCGCAGTGGCAGTGTATCGTGTGCGGCACGCTGGCTGAGTTCTGATTCGTTCAGCACCATGCCGGCAAAAAATGCGCCCAACGCGAACGAGACATCAAACAGTTTTACCGCACCGAATGCGATGCCGAGCGCCATCGCCAGCACGGCCAGCGTAAATAATTCGCGCGAACCGGTGCTGGCGCTTTTTGCCAATACCCACGGCACCACGCGCCTGCCTACCACCACCATCAGCGTGATGAACGCCACCACTTTGCCTAGCGTAATCGCCAGGTCCTGCAATAACCTGGCGGTATTGGCACTATCAGTTTTCAACATGTCGGCAAAAGCGGGTAACAACACCAGCGTCAGCACCATCGCCAAATCTTCAACAATCAACCAGCCAATAGCGATTTGCCCGCGCTGACTGTCAATCAACTGGCGTTCTTCCAGCGCGCGTAGCAGCACCACGGTACTGGCGGTGGACAGACACAGACCAAATACCAACCCCTCCGGCAGGCTCCAGCCCAGCAACGATGACAACCCGGCACCCAGCAGGGTTGCCATCACGATTTGCGCCACAGCACCGGGAATGGCAATCGACTTTACCGCCATTAAATCTCGCAATGAAAAATGCAGTCCGACGCCAAACATCAGCAAAATCACACCTAATTCGGCAATTTCCGGCGCTAGTTGGGTGTCGGCGACAAAACCCGGCGTAAAGGGGCCGACCAGCACACCCGCCACCAGATACCCGACCAAAGGGGATATACGCAGCCGGTTAGCCAGAATGCCCAGCAGAAAGGCCAGCACCAGACCGACGGACATCGTGGATATTAAGGGGGTGGTGTTATCATGCATTCCGACTCCTTTGCCATGCGTAACGAGAATGAGCGGATATTCCTGAGCCGTTAGTAGGTGGTGGCTCCTGAATGCTTATCTATATCTGCCGTTTCAGACGATTTCCTATCTGCATATTGATGGTGTTGTGCAACGTTTGCAGGAGAAAAACGTCATGAAATCGTGCTGATTGATGCATAAATGATGTCTTTCACTTGTTTATATAGTGTAACATAAATTTTTAGTTAATTTGTTGCTTTTATCATTGATATATAGAGCTAATTCAGTTTCTCTTATTACAGAGAAATGCCATCGGTTACCTTATCATCACCTCCTTGTCGCTATCCAATTGACGGATTATCAGCTTGATAACGTTGATGGTGTTGTAATGGCGCAAGGCGCTTTAGGATCATCATAACGTCAGCTATCCTGCCCCAGGTTCGTGCTAAATTTGTGCGCGATGCTGCAAGTTTACTGTAACAATTCTACAAGGAATTTTATTGCGGAGAGTGGCTATGCGTTTTTTTGTCAAAAATCTGGGATGCCTGATAGCGGTAACACTGGGGTTGTCGTCGTCCGCTGCACTGGCATGGGAAAAAGATAAAACTTACAACATTACGATTTTGCACACTAATGATCATCATGGTCATTTCTGGCATAACGATTACGGCGAATACGGTCTGGCGGCGCAAAAAACGCTGGTAGATCAGATTCGTCAGGATGTTGCAGGCAACGGTGGTAGTGTGCTGCTGCTGTCGGGGGGCGATATTAACACCGGTGTGCCGGAATCAGACTTACAGGATGCCGAGCCGGATTTTCGCGGCATGAATCTGGTCGGTTATGACGCGATGGCTGTCGGCAACCATGAATTCGATAATCCGCTCACCGTATTGCGTCAACAGGAAAAATGGGCGCATTTCCCGTTACTTTCCGCCAACATTTATCAGAAAGGTACCAAAAAGCGATTGTTCAAGCCTTATGCGTTGTTTGATCGTCAGGGGATCAAGATTGCTGTTATCGGCCTGACGACTGACGACACGGCCAAGATCGGTAATCCAGAGTACTTCCACGATATTGAGTTCCGTAAGCCAGCCGATGAGGCAAAAAAGGTGGTGGAACAGCTACGCAAAAAAGAGCAACCGGATGTCATTATCGCCGCTACTCACATGGGGCACTACGATAATGGCGATCACGGCTCTAACGCGCCGGGTGACGTGGAAATGGCGCGCAGCCTGCCTGTGGGATATCTTGCTATGATCGTCGGCGGCCATTCGCAGGACCCGGTGTGCATGGCCAGTGAGAATAAAAAACAGGTAGATTATGTGCCCGGTACACCCTGTGCACCGGATCGCCAGAACGGCACCTGGATTGTGCAGGCGCATGAGTGGGGAAAGTATGTTGGCCGGGCTGATTTTACTTTCCGTAACGGCACGCTGACGCTGGAGCACTACCAGCTGATTCCCGTCAACCTAAAGAAAAAGGTTGAGAAAGCGGATGGCACCAGCGAGCGTGTGTATTACACCCAGGAAATCAGCCAGAACCCGGATATGATGAAACTGCTGACGCCATTTCAGGAAAAGGGCAAGGCGCAGTTGGATGTAAAAGTCGGTAGCGTGAATGGTCGCTTAGAAGGTGACCGTAATAAGGTTCGGTTTGTACAGACTAACCTGTCGCGCGTATTGCTGTCTGCACAACTGGAACGAGCCAAAGCGGATTTCGCGGTAATGAGTGGGGGTGGTGTTCGGGATTCGATTGATGCCGGGGATATTACCTACAAGACGCTGCTCAAGGTGCAACCATTTGGCAATACGCTGGTATACGTTGACCTAAAAGGCAGCGAGGTAGAAAAGTACCTGACGGTAGTCGCCAACAAGAAGGTGGATTCCGGCTCCTATGCTCAGTTCCTGAATGTTAGTCTGGAAGCAGACGGTACTGGCGTGAAGAACGTGAAGATCAAGGGAGAACCGCTGCAGGCAGACAAGGTTTACCGTATTGCCACCCTGAGCTTTAACGCCAACGGCGGCGATGGCTACCCGAAACTGAGCGACTTGCCGGGTTACGTCAATACTGGCTTTGTGGATGCAGACGTGTTGCGCCAGTATGTCGAAAAGCACTCTCCATTACAGGCGGCAGACTATGAGCCGAAAGGTGAGATTGTTTATAAGTAATTAATCTGTACGGTGGAATCTGTTCTGCTATTGAGAATAGATTCCGCCTTTCTTAGTTGAAAAACGTATTCATGCAATTATTTGTGCTCAAACGAGTGAGACTAATTAGGTCTATTGGGATAGATTCTTATTTCCTTACAGAGCTGCGCTGCTATCCCTCTGTTATTCGACCACAAAATGCCGATAGTAACGTCCTGAAGACGATTACTTACATTGTTTATTGTTACCCTATTTAATAATGCTGATTATGCAGAGAGATAAGATAAATTTATTACATGTGACTCTGTTAAAATTATCTTTTTTAGCGCGTTGTAGAATACATTTTATTATTTTTTACAAATAAGTGACGTTGGCATCAGTTTTACCATGTTATCCGGGAATATACACGTAACGCTATGGTACTGTTGGGCCATAGTGCTTGAGGAGCGCACTTTTCACAGCACGGGGTTTGCTTATGTATGCAGGGGTTGCTATGCCATGTAAGGAGTAAACCGGATTTATTGATAAATAATCTTTTTTATGATTAAAAAATATATGAGTGATTTTTATGCCTTCTGCTATTAAGAAAGGGGATGCTGATTTATTTGAAATAGTGTTGTGAATGGTAAGTGTGACATAACAAATTAATAACACAACCTCCTGAAAGGTGTTAAAAGAATGAAAATATCTCTTGCCAGGAAGCTTTGGCTTCCACTTATTATTAGCTTGCTGTGTCTGGCGGGGACACTACTTTATGGCTCGATAAAAATTAAGCAAGATCAATTATCTCTCAGAGAAATGGAATTAATGCATGTGACGCAGTTGGCATTGGGGATTGTCAAAACCAATGCAGAGCTAGCCAGCACGGGTTCGATTTCTTTGGAAGAGGCACAAAAGCGTGCAATGAAAGGGATAAAGGATTTGCGTTATGGTGATTCAGGGTATTTCACTATCCTCAATTCCCAACCGCAGGTCTTAATGCATCCCGTTAATGAAAAGATGGTTGGTCAAGGACCGGATGTAAAAGATGCCAACGGCAATTTTATTTACCGGGATATGGTCGCCGTCACAAGAAACAATCAAGCAGGTTATACGGCTTACGCGTTTCCCCGGCCTGGTTCTACGGTTGCACAACCTAAATCCGCTTATAATTTACTCTACGCCCCTTGGGATTGGATAATCACTACCGGGCTTTATATTGATGATATTAATGAGGCATTTATTCATTCACTTTATCACAATGGCATCGTTTTTATATTAATTAGCGTTCTGCTTTCATCGCTGGTGTATTGGATAAATCGCAGTATTTTGCGTGTCTTGGGGGGCGAGCCGTCTTATGCCGCGGAAGTGACGGAACGTATTGCCGCTGGCGATTTATCTTATCCAGTCACAACGTTACCCAGTGACAAGGTCAGCTTGCTGCATGGAATGGAGATGATGCGCAAACAGTTGATTACTGTCATCGAAGACATTCGCTCTGGCGCTGAGGTGATTGATGCCAGTAGCAGTGAAGTGATTGCCGGCAACAGTGATTTGTCATCCTATACGGAACGGCAGGCTGCGGCGCTGGAGAAAACATCGGCGAGCATGGAGGAGATTACTTCCACGGTTAAACAGAATGCTGAAAATACGGAGCAGGCTCGTCAACTGGCGCACTCTGCACTCAAGGTCGCTTCCAGAGGCGGTGAAGTGATGCGGGAAGTTAACGATACCATGGATGGGATTTCTGAAAGCTCTGACAAAATCGCCAATATTACCGAGGTAGTGAATAACATTGCTTTTCAGACCAATATTCTGGCTCTGAACGCCGCCGTAGAAGCCGCACGTGCCGGTGAACAAGGGCGTGGTTTTGCCGTTGTGGCTGGTGAAGTGCGCAGTCTGGCTTTACGTAGTGCGCAAGCGGCAGGAGAGATAAAAAGCCTGATAGAAGAGTCGGTTTCTCGCGTGAATAGTGGTTCTGCGAAGATAAAACTGGCGGATAGCAGCATCAGAGATGTGGTCAGTTCGGTGCAGCATGTCGCTGATATTGTCTCGGAGATTGCAACGGCGACGAGTGAGCAGGGGAAAGGCATTAGCTATATTAACGAGTCAATTGTTCAAATTGATTCAATCACCCAGCAGAACACGGCTCTGGCTCAACGGGCTGTTGCCTCAGCAAATGAACTGGAAGCACAAGCGCATCGGTTGAAAGCCTCGGTTGCCTATTTCAGGACTGAACATAGCTATTCGGGTCAGGATACACTGCATCTTGGGCATACACGGTAATGCCGAGAAACGGGTAGAAGTGAGTAGGTGAAGTAAGCGAGTAACAATTAAGAGGGGCGGCAGAGAGTTATCTGCCGCTTTCATTTTTAATGGATTACAGTGAGTCACTTTTGGCGATGTCGGCAAACTGCGCTTTCAGTACGCCAGCCAGGTCAGTTGCGGCCAGCTCGATGTCCAACCCACGCTTGCCACCGGAGATAAAAATCGTGCCGAATTGCTGCGCTCCGTTGTCGATCACCGTGGGTAGCAGCTTTTTCTGCCCCAAGGGGCTGATACCACCTACCAGATAGCCTGTTACGCGTTGGGCGATTTGTGGGTCTGCCATATCCGCTTTTTTGGCTGCCAGCGCTTTGGCCACTTTTTTCAGGTCCAACTGACTGGCGACCGGGGTCACCGCTACCGCCAGTTGTTTGGCATCGCCGTTGAGCGATACCAGCAGCGTTTTGTAAACCTGCTGTTTATCGAGTCCCAGCTTGCGGGCGGCTTCTTCGCCAAAATTGGTTTCATCAGCATCATGATGGTAGCTGTGAAGCGTAAACGTGATATTTTGTTTCTCAAGCAGCTTTACTGCGGGCGTCATAGTGTACTGTCCTTACTTCAAAAGGTAGCCGCATGGGCCTGTAATAAATCGGGCAGGTTGTTTTCGCCGTACAAATGCAGGGCGCCGACAGACACAACATAATTTCCCTGCGGCAGCGCGGTCAGTTGTTGTTGCCAGCGTTGATTGCGATGATTCATCAGCATTTCTGTGATCTCGTTGCTGAACGTGGGCGGCATGTTGTCTGACCAGGTGGGTTTGTGGTTCATCCACCAACTGACCATGGTTTGTAGCAAACGTGCGTTGGTATGCCAGTGGATCAGCGTATCTTCCAGCAACGGCAGGCCGCCTTGTGGCAATTGTAACAACAGATCGATCTGCGTCTGCTGGCCTTCCAGCTCAATGATGTTCACCCCATTATTCCGGGCGGCGTTAATCAGCTGGTAATCAATACCATAGTCTGGACGTAACCCCAGCATCATCGCCTGACGTGCCTGTAGCATCAGCGCCGCCTGCCAGGCAGGCACCCGGTCAAGGCTGTCGTAGTTGAACGACAATTCGCGGCATAACTGCTGTAAACGCTGCAACGTGTCTGCGTCCAGACGTTCTGCCAGTGGCGGCTCCGCGCCTACCGAATCAAACGGCGAGTCGCTGCCGGAAATATCCGCTTCCACGATGAGCGCTGTTGCCTGCTCAAGTCGCATCAGTAATTCAGGCGGCAGGGGAAACATATCCACTGTGCCCATGTGAATACTGCCTACCAAATGGAACTGGCGCTGGTTGACGATTTCGATATCCAGCGCTGGGTAACGGTAACCTGTGGGCGAGAGAAGGCCGAGGAACGAGGCAATCTGGTGTATCAGCCGTTTCATATCGACATCTCCGGTAGTGGCGACTCAGGACGTTATCCTGTAATCAGGCATCACGCTATTGCAGGACGTGCGCTTTAGCATCGTCAGGTTTCTATGCTAAACGGTTCAGCCAGCAAGTTGTATCGCTAATTCGGCATGTGCTGGGGAGCATAACAGGGAATTCTGCTGTGGAACCTGGCGCGAGCTGGCAAAAAGCATCGCGCCTGGGCGGTTTTCCGATTTAGTCATTCCTGACTGGTGCGTCAGGCGGGGTGAAACGTAGTAGCCGGTTGGCGTTGCTGACCACGGTAATGGATGAGAGCGCCATCGCCGCACCGGCGACGACCGGGCTTAGCAGGGTTCCGGTTAATGGATAGAGTATGCCGGCGGCAATCGGAATACCCAGCGTGTTATAGATAAAAGCGCCCAGCAGGTTCTGTTTCATGTTGCCCAATGTTGCTTTGGAAAGCGCCAGTGCATCGGCGACGCCGTGCAGGCTGTGGCGCATCAGCGTCATAGCGGCGGTTTCGACCGCGATATCGCTGCCGCCGCCCATGGCTATCCCCACGTCGGCTTGCGCCAACGCGGGTGCGTCGTTGATGCCATCACCAATCATGGCGACTTTTTTCCCCTGCGACTGCAGGTGGCGAATAGCCTCGGCTTTGCCGTCCGGCAATATTCCGGCGATAACCTGTTCGATGCCGACTTCGTGGGCAATAACCTGTGCAGTCGCTGCATTATCGCCAGTCAGCATCACCAACTGGTAGCCTTGACGATGGAGTCGCTGCAACGCACTAACGCTGTCCTGACGTAGGGTATCCTGTACCGAAAACAGCGCCGCCACCTGACCGTTCGCCGCCAACAACACCGGTGTCATGCCGAGCGCTGACTGTTTTTCCAGCCAGTCACGGGGTGAGTTTTCACCGTCAGCCAGTGAGATCTGATGCGCTGCCAGCAGGGCCGGATTGCCGAGCAGCAACGGCGTGCCTTCGACCAGCCCACTGACGCCCAGACCGGGCAAGGTGCGAAATTGCGTGACTGTGCTCAGCGTTACACCGTCAGCACGCTCGATGATGGCCTGGGCCAGCGGATGACTGGCACCGTGTTCCAGCGACGCAGCCCAGCGCAACGCCTGCGATTCGCTGATATCGCCAACAGTGTGAATTGCCACCACGCGTGGTTTGCCTTGCGTCAGTGTTCCGGTTTTATCGAACACCAATACATCAAGCTGGCTGGCTTGCTGCAGTGCATCGGCATCCCGTACCAGAATGCCCAGCTCGGCAGCCCGCCCGACACCGGAAATAATCGACATCGGCGTCGCCAGCCCCAGTGCGCAGGGGCAGGCGATGATCAGTACCGTGGTCACAATCACCAGCGTGTACACGATATGAGGGGTTGGACCAACAACGTACCAGATGGCGCCGCTTAACAACGCTATCGCTACCACGGCCGGTACAAAGACGGCAGAAATTCGGTCAGTCAACCGGCCTATTGCGGGTTTGCTGCTCTGAGCCTGACGCACCAGATGGATGATGCGCGCCAGCGTGGTCTGGTTACCGATAGCCCCCGCGTGCAACGTAGCGCTGCCATCCTGTACCAGGGTACCGGCGTGCACCTTGTCGCCTGCCGCCTTTTGTTGGGGGATCGGCTCGCCGGTGAGCATGGCTTCGTCAATCCACAGTTCTCCTTGCTCAAGCAGACCGTCCACCGGAACGCGGTCACCGGTGGTCAGGCGCAGCGTCATGCCCGTTTGTACCTCTGCCAGCGGGATCACGCGGTCACCTTGCGGGGTGACCATACGCGCTGTTGGCGGCGTTAAGTCCAGCAAGCGTTCTAACGCCTGTGATGAACGTTGGCGGGCACGTTGTTCCAGCGCATGGCCGAGATTGATCAGGCCAATAATCATGGCGCTGGCTTCGTAATAAAGATGGCGTGATTCTATCGGAAATGCTGTCGGCCACAAGTTGACAGTAATAGAGTAAAGCCAGGCTGAGCCGGTGCCGAGCGCCACTAGCGTATCCATAGTAGCGCTGCCGTTTATCAGGCTGCGCCAGGCATTACGATAAAAATGCCCGCCAGCGGCGATCATAACCATCAGCGTTCCGGTCCCGACCAGCAACCAGCCAGAGCGGTTGTTGTCGGTGAGCATCATATTATCGCCGATCATTCCCCAGACCATCAGCGGGATGCCGAGCGCCAGCGCCAAAGCAGCCTGCCAGCGAAAACGCCGAATAGCCTGACGCGATGTCTGCTTCTGCCGGGCACGCCGTTCAGCCTCATCAAGAATGATTTCCGCACCATAGCCTGCGTTTTGTACGGCAGCGATTAGCGCCTGATGTGACGTGCTGCCGTTGACCAGCGCGCTACGTTCAGCCAGGTTGACGCGTGCCTGCGTAACGCCGGGAACGCTTTGTAGTGCTCGTTGTACCCGGCTGACGCAACTGGCGCAACTCATGCCACTCAGCAATAGCTGGACGCTGTCATCATTATGGATAACGTCGTTAGCAGGTGGGGTGTGTGCCGGAACGTGATTGAAAGCCGCTGACAGCCTGTCCGGCGAGGAGGCGTGGGGTGTCAGCGGCTCAGATTTTGGGAGGGTGTTCTCTTGTGCCAGCGTGGCATGAAAACCGGCCTGCTCAACCGCAGTCACCAGCACCTGCGGTTCAACCTCGCCATAAACTGCCGCCTGTTGCAGGGTCACGTCTGTTGCCACTACGCCCGGTATGGCTTCCAGCGCTTTGCGGGTTGAGGCCACGCAGTGCTGGCAGTTGAGACCGGAGAGTTGCAGGGTGACAGTCGGCGCGACAGCCGGGCTGGCTTCGTAGCCTGCTGCTTCAATGGCGGCTACCAGCGACTGTTTGTCGGCTTCGCCAGTGACTTTGGCGTATTTCAGCGATACCTCGGCCAGTTCTACATCCGATCGGGATTCCAGCGCTTTTTTTACCCTACCGATACAGTGTTCGCAGGATAGTCCCTGCAATGAAAGCAGTATAGTTTGCGACATAATAATACTCCTTGGTGATCACGACCAAACGTCAAAGACATTGACCACAAGCGTGATTTTGATTAGTTCTAAACACTGC